>CAMDHH010000002.1 GCA_945898065.1 Bifidobacterium breve | reverse complement strand
TGGTGATGGAAAGTTTGAAGATTCTTATGCTCTAGGGGGCTCTTCATTTGGCACTGTTTCCGGTTTTGAGGAATTTGCAGCATGGGAGAAATTGATCAAACCAGACCCAAGAGATAATTGGCGTTGGAATTTCGCATCAAGTAGTGGTGGCAAAGGAACAAATTGTTTTGAGAAAGCAGGGAAAGATAAATTGATCGGATTAGTAACAACTAATGCGCCAATTTACTGGGGAGGAGCACCTATATTCCAAGATGGCTCGTTGAACTATCAGGTGGCTGGGTTACATTTAAAAGCTGATGGTACTTTGTTTAAAGGTTCATATGACTTGGCAATACGATCAGAAGTTGCCAGATGCCTATATGGATTTTCAAATGCGCCAATCATGGCAAATGTTTCTGTACTTTCAACTGAAGGCGAGGGTCAACTTGTCGCTACCGAATTAGTCACCGAGAAAGACGGTTGGATTACTCTTAATGCGAAGAATTTTACCTTTTCATCTCCGACCATCAAAGTGAAATTGTCACAGGCTGGATCGGCCCCACGAGCAACTCCTAAAGAGGCAAAAAAATCTTCAGCTGCACCAATTACCAAGAAGACGATTGCCTGCGTAAAGGGTAAGACAATCAAGAAAGTTACAGGCAATAACCCATCATGTCCTAAGGGTTACACGAAGATATAGCCACCCATGTATACAGGAGAACCTAGTTCTTCTTTTTATACCCACTTGTGGCCTATGAAGGTATGTAGTTCGAGTCCATCGCAACACAGTCAGGTACAAACTTCAATAGCAAAACTCATTTGCAGTAATCGCTCTTCTTTCCATTTATGCCATCACGAGAGGGCAGTAAATTCACTGCAGCGCTGTCAGCTTGAGACAATGAATTTAGCCAACATATTCCATATGAATCTGCCGGATACTGAGAATGAGCACTCGCCCAAGCTGGATCTTTCGATGCTTCATTTTTCTGACGCATATCGTAAACGCCGAAATCTACAGAGACATTGTTGAGGAATCCAACTTCCGTGGCAATCACTTCACCGACCGTTACAGCGACAGGCGGGTTTACTGGGTCAGTGCGAGTGTCTTCCTTTATCGGAAAGGCATTAACTACTGCTTCAAATTTAGGGGTCAATTTTCTCAAATGATCGAATCGGAAAGAAACTCCACAATTTCCATCAAACTCAAAGAGATACTGAACCTCTCCCATTTCCCTATAACGAACAACCCGTGAAATTTTGCCACTTAGTGGAATCTTCACCGTTACCAAATTGTCGGTTGCTTTATCAAAACCAAAACCACCATGAGCTTTGTAATTTCCGCCTCGCTCCTGCCCTGGATAGAGAATTGATGTGACCTTTGATAGGTCAACTGGCGTTTGCAGTAGTGGAGTTGGGCATGATGTCTGTTGAGTGACAGGTGCACTTTGAGATGATGACGCCGGTGCGGTAGGTGAAGGCATTGGTGTCGGTGTTGTTGTAATCAACTGAACACGAAATCCAACTCCTGGTCCTGAGGAAAACTTTGGTGCTCCTATTGCATCTGCAAGGTATCGCCAAGGTTTAGGTAGTGGATCTTTATCTTTTAGTTTCAGGAATTTAGCAAATAGACCTTTACTCCCCATCACTTTCGAACAAGAAATTCCAAAAGTATTTATCTGATAGCTTCCTTTTGGAAACTTAACTCCAACAATTACCTCGTTGGTGCTAACTTTGTAATTTCCACAACTTGGTGTTTGGGGCCCTGCATGGTTAGTTCCAAAGGCAGAAAGTGGGACCAATGCGAAGACTAAGACATAGAGTAAGGCTTGAGTTCTACGTACCAACATCTGCATTTTGAAAGCGTAATGGGAAGTTCAGGTGAGTCAAGAGTTGGCATAGATTTCGGAGCTACTTCTTCTTATAACCCTTTGGACACTTGGCGTTGGGACCAGATACTTTTTTGCTCACCTTACCTTTTACGCAGGTAATAGACGAGGCTGTCTTACTGGCCGTACTCTTTTTAGGCCCAGCTTGCTGTGCGATAAATTCTTCTGCTTGCTTGATTAGATCTAAATGCTTAAAGACTGGAGAGATAAAACCCATCTCTCGTGGGTGTTTTTCATTAGCAGGAGCATTAGTTGCTCCACAGGCATAGAAATTCATTCCAGTTGAAATTCCTTGCCCCACATAAATTACTTCCCCTTTGTAGGTAGTTGTCAATCCACCACCAGAGTCGCCAGGGCACCCTGAAAGATTTGTTAGTAAAGTTTCATTTGCTAATTCGATAAGCCCTTGTCCTTGCAACCACGTGAAATCAGATTTAGGAGCCAAGTTGGATTTGTTTATTCTTGGAAGTTCACTCGGGCTTTTATTGGGATTATTACGATCTTCAGGACACGGATTCTTCTGCCCGGGATCGCAACGATCTCGATACTCACCGTATCCATGCCAATCTACCCCTGCTCGTGCCTTTACTAATTCAGCCTCAATTTCTGCAGTCATCAACTTTGCCGGGGATACATCAGCTAAATCTCTATCTAATACAAGAACAATAAAGTCATTGAGGGTCCAACCTGTTGATGATTTTTTATAGTCACCCACGAAAGTTTTGATTACCTTTGCTCTACCTTCTCCATCTTTGGTTGAAGAGTTAGGTTTACCTACAGTGATATAGGCAGGCTCAACCAGAATGCGGTCACCATTACTATCGAAACGGTAATGGGAATGCGCGGCGCTAAAAACGATACGTGGTGAATATAAGAATCCACTCCAACCGGCCATCGAGCTAACTTCTGAGGGACCTCCCTGGCCAAAGATTGGAACTGCTCGGGGGTTATCAAGATTGATTTGCGCATTGAGTCCGGCCTGAGAAGCAGGCATCGAAGAGAGAATTAGCGCACTCATCATCAAAAGAGATAGAGCAACTTTGCGCATAGTTAAGCATAACCACAAATTTTTCTCTGACAAGAGTTTGCAAGAGCTCAAACTCGCCAGAATCCCTCGCGACCCACTTACGTAAAACTAAGCCACTTGATTTCTGGTCAAGTAACCCCAAGCCAGAGTGGCTGCGATTGTTACCCAAATTTGATAGGGAATAAGTAGAAATCCCATAATCAACGAGGCCCTAAACGTTAGATAGAGGACTGGAATAGTGAGAAGCGCTGCTAATGCTAAAGCGATTGTTGCAAATGTGAAGTTGTGGGGAACATAAAATTGATAAGCCCAAGTAAGTGCTGCAGCAATACTTAATCCAAAGAAAACCAACCAGGTAATATTTTCTATTCGTGTTAGAGACTTTGAGACCTGATAGGAAGCAAAGCCTAAAACTATAAAGTTATAGGGCCAGATAATTCCAATGAAAGAACTAGGCGGCTGCCAAGGTGGTCTATTCAACGTTGAATACCATCCAGGCGAGGAAGAAACCCAGATTCCCGATCCAAAGGCATAAATGAAAACTAGGAGAATTCCAATTGTTGCCGTCACCATTTTGAAGTCCACATCCATACTCTAGTGACGAATCCCTAACGCCTCTTCAGAATTGGCGGTAGTTTTTTCTAAAATTTAGTCCTCGTCCTCAGAGCTCTTTTTCTTCGGTGCATAGGTATCAACATATTCTTGACCAGAAAGTTCTTGAATGCGCTTCATAATCTGATCTGCAACATCACGAAGATACGTGAGGTCAGATGAATCGCCCTCGAAATACATTGGCTCACCAAATTTCATACCAACGCGTGCAACTTTAGGAATAACAGTTCCTGTCGGTTGAATCTTTTCAGTATTAGACATTGCAACAGGGACAACTGGTGCGCCAGATTCAATAGCAAGGCGGGCAATACCTGTGCGAGATTTATAGAGGCGACCATCGGGTGAGCGTGTGCCTTCTGGATAAATTCCAAGACAGCCACCCTCAGCCAATACTTTGAGTCCAGTTATTAGAGCAGCCTCACTTCGACGCCCCCCTGAGCGATCAACTGGAACTTGGCCGAGAGCGATGAATGTAAGTTTTTTCAATAAGCCCTTTGGTCCAGGAGATGTGAAATATTCACTCTTTGCAAGAAATGTCACTTTGCGAGGAACAACAAGTGGCATAAAGATTGAATCACTAAAAGATAAATGGTTAGAAGCAATAATCAGCGGACCCTTTGCAGGAACGTTGCGTAATCCTTTGACCTTAGGGCGAAACAAGATCATCAAAAATGGAGTGAGGAAAGCGCGAAGTGTGCCGTATGGAAGATTGCTCAGCATCGCCTATCTCCTATTCTCGTGAGCGTGATCGAGGTCCTAATTTAGCGTCTCTGGGCCACTATGCCACTATTTGAGCGTGGCTAAAAATCCTTCTGGTGATTTTGATGACGAAGAGCTAATCCGCGCCGAATTTGATTCTATGGTTGAAGGTTTATCCCTCGATGAATCAACTCCAAATACTTATCTCGATGATTTAGAAACTAATGTGGATGAAAATTATTATCTGCCACCGAAATTGCCACGCCAATCCCCCAGAGATTTCTTTATCTCGATGAAAGAAGCACTACAACGATGGTTCAATCGCGGAGGTCCGCGCGATGATGGTGATGGCGCATATCTCTAAATTCCTTTAGGCTCATTACATGAGCAAAGAATTTAGATGGGGAATTATCAGCACTGGCGGAATCGCAACTTCTTTTGCCCGAGATCTTGGTTTCTTCAATGACCATATCGTTGCAGCCGTCGGCAGTCGAAACATCACAAGCGCGCAGCGCTTTGCCGATGAATTTCCAGGATGTGCGGCATACGGCAGCTATGAAGAACTAGTAGCCGATCCAACAATTGATGGCATCTATGTTGCAACACCACATCCAATGCACCATGCCAACACCATTCTTGCCCTCAATGCTGGCAAGCCAGTTCTCTGTGAAAAAGTATTTGCAATCAATGCCAAAGAGGCAAAGGAAATGATTGATTGCGCAAAGAAAAACAATGTGATGGTTATGGAAGCAATGTGGGCTCGCTTTGTTCCCCACATGATCAAGGTGCGCGAAATTATTGCAAGCGGTGTTCTTGGTGAAATCATCTCTGTTCAAGCAGATCATGGACAGCGCCTTGCTGACTACGGCAATGACCGCCACTGGAAGCCAGAACTTGGCGGCGGAGCACTCCTTGACCTTGGTATCTACACCGCATCCTTTATTCATATGGTGCTTGGTATTCCTAAGAAAATTACTGCAACGGCTGCGCTCACAGAGCATGGCGTTGATAATTCATGTAGCGCAATCTTTGATTACGCCAATGGCGCACAAGCCACAATGATGACAAATATGATCGCAGCAACGCCAACTGCTGCAGTTATCGCTGGGCGCAATGGCCGCATCGAAATCGATGGACCTTTCTACGCACCATCATCTTTCCGCTTAGTTATTCACAATGGCGAGACCACCGAATATCCAAAGGATTACAAAGGTCACGGACTTCGCGAGCAAGCGGGCGAATTTGCTCGCTGCGTTCAATCTGGCTTGAAGGAATCACCAATTCTGACATCTGCTGCAACTCTTGAAGTTATGGTGATGATGGATGAGATTCGAAAGCAGACCGGAATCAAATATCCCGGCGAATAAGAGTAAATAGATAAAAGCCCCGCAGAGATCACTCTGCGGGGCTTTTATCTTTTTGAATTACTTTCTCCAGCGAGGTTGACCCTGATTTCCCTTGCACGTTAATTCAGCGGCAACTAGACCAACCTTCGAACACTTCTTTCCGTACTTGGCTGCAGCAGCTTCAGGATATGTTGGAAGGGCAACAGGCAACTTGATTGTTAGGAATGAAGTTTTCAACTTACCAATTTCAACCAAACCTGAAGTTGTGTTGTATACGAAGTTGAAGTCATTATCATTTACGACCACGATGTGATTGGCATCAAGCACTGCTACACCCTCTACCTTGCCAGGCATCGTTGCAATTGAGGTGCTATTGAAAATAACCTTCTTATTATTTGCAGCAAGCAATTTTTCAATTTCTGCATTAGTCCCAACACCTGTGTATGACTCAAGGGATGGTGATGTAGCAGCTAAATCCCACTTACTTCCTAAGATATTGGCTGAATCATCGATTGTGATTGTCGATAGCAGAAATGAGTTATCCGTGCGCTCTTGCACTAATAGAGTTTTCGAATCCAAAGCCACCATTGCAGATAACTTCAAATCGCTATTTTTCGTCGCTTTAGCATCAACAACTGAGACCTTTTCAAATCCAAATACGAATTCACCTGTAAATCTCTTTGACCGAAGATCAAAGCGCAAGATACGAGTCGCAAGACTTGCATCGCCTACTGCTTTTGTTGGATTGAGTAACGGGCTTTGTAGGCCGATAAATAAGGTTGTTCCATCTGGTGACAATGCAAGTGCTTCAAAACCACGGTTAGCCTTGCGAGTGAGATAGAGCGAAGGAATAGTTTTTACAGCCTTAAAGCTTGTTGGATTTCCTTTCCAACCAGTTGGTACATAACGAGCCTTGATGGCGCCAGTTGATGAAAGCTGAGCCAAACTTGGGGCGTACTCATCCACAATCCAAAAATCGCCATTGGCAGTTTTTACAAGACCCTCGGCATCTAGACCAGATAGGTTGTACATAGAGTCGGCAGTTATTCCCTTAACATCTGTTGGAACTGCGTCATAGCCTTTAATGTTTGGTAATCCTGTTGCGCTAGCCCCACTCTGTGTCTTGATCGCGTGGGTTTCAAGGATTATTACACTTGAACCTGAAATCTGAAGCTTCATAATGAGGGGAGAGAAAGTTGGAACCACAAATCCAGTTCCTGCAGATTTATCTGGTTGAACCGTGTCATTATTTGGTCCACGGTCTGTGATTGCATAAAAAATATCTTCTGCATCACCAGGGATGTGGTAAAGATCTGAACCGAGTCCACCAAGTAATACACCCTGATCGTTGGCAACTGAATCAGTGATTGCAGAATTAGAAGCTACCTTCAGTGCCACATCTGGAAATACTGCTGTAGAGACTACAACCGGTGATTCTGCGGCAAAGACTGCCTGTGGGACCACAAGTACTAGCGCAGCAAGTGAACCCAAGATTAATTTTTTCATCAACTCTCCCTTGTTTGGTGAGTGAAACCTAAGGAGGCAAAGTGATAACTGGGGGTCGATAACCTGAATGACATCTAAACACAGAGCAAATATCAGCTTTTACCTGCAGCCGAAGTAATGAGGTTGCCTGAGGGTGAGAGTGAGCGATTTTTTGAGAGTTTTACAAACGCGCTAAATCAGCAACTCCAACAAGTCCTGCTTCATTGCCAAGATGTGCGGCAAAGATTTCAGGGGAAGGATGCTTGCCAGCAAATGGCATGTAACGCTCCATCGCCTCACGAGTTGGTGCAAGCAATATTTCACCAGCATCAATTACTCCCCCGCCCAAAATAATGCAGGCAGGATCCATAATTACCGCCAGCGATGCAATGCCTGCGCCTAACCACTGCGCAGTTGTATTGAATGCTGCAAGTGCTACAGGGTCACCATCGCGAGCAGCATCGGTAATCGCTTTACCTGTTAGCCCTGCAACGCTTCCATCGCCGCGAGATAACAAATTACGCGCTAAATCAGGGCTGGCATTAATCGCTTCTCGCGCATGGCGCAGCAAAGCATTACCCGATGCGTATTGTTCAAAACATCCGCGAGCGCCACAACCACACAAATGACCTTCTGGCACCACGCGAAGGTGTCCAACTTCTGCAGCAGTACCAAATGCACCTCGATGCAACTCTCCATCAATAACAATTCCACAACCAATTCCTGTACCGATTGTTAGTAGCACCATGTGGTTATGCGCGCGTCCCGCGCCAAACTTTGCCTCACCCCACGCAGCAGCGTTAGCATCATTTTCAATAACGATTGGCAGGCCAATAAGTTTTACTAGTTCGTCATCTAAGTTCACGCCATTCCAACCAGCAATATTTGGTGTTGCAAGCATTGTCTTGCGATCGGAGGAAACAAATCCCGCAGCTGAAACACCAACGGAAGTAATGGTGTGAGTTGCCATCAACTCTTTCGCAATATCGGCAATAACTGCCAATAGCGCATCCCCACCTTGTCGCGGAGTATCGCGCCGAGATGTGTGTAAAACTTTTCCGTGTGAATCAACTACGCCACCTAGAACCTTAGTTCCACCGACATCAATGCCAATCGTTAAATCTGATGCGCCAGAACTCTGGTGTGCCATGTATGCGTATTACCCCTCTAGGTGGGCTTTTAATTGAGCAAGTGCTTGATCAATTACTGTCTTCTCTGCCTTTGTGCGCATCATTGCGGGAATCGGCATAGATATTGCTACTGATAATTCATATGTTACTTGCGTCGTGTCAGCATCAATTGACTTGATGACATAAGCGCCATCCATTGCAGTTAGTAGGTCGGCATCATTGAGTGAGAAAGTTAGTTTGCCCGGCGCTTGCGCCCAGTCGTAATCCAAAATGACATGATCTTTCATCATGCCAGCATCAATAGTCATCTTTGCCTGAAGCACTCGTCCTTGATCGTCGCGGCTAACCACAGAGGCTGCCTTGATAGAGGTCGACCACGTTGGGTATGACTCAATATCAAAGAGGGTCTGGCTTACTTGGGCAAGGGGTGCATCTACGGTAATTGTTGCGGTGCTGAAATCGGCCATGGTGCAAGGTTACCCTCTTCCCTAATTCTCAAAACCCGTAATAACCTTAGCCATGAATGAAATCAGCGTCCCAGCCCTTGTAGAAGTTCCTGCCAACGGAAACCTCACCCACTACATCTCAGAGCGAGCATCTCTTGAACCAAATCGCATCACGATGTCTCGCCCACTCGGCGATGGATGGCAACCAGTTACAGCCCGTGAAGTCGAGCAAGAGATTCGCGCCGTTGCTAAAGGTTTAGTGGCATCTGGCATCAACGCCGGTGATCGCGTAGCAATTATGGCTCGCACTCGTTATGAGTGGACCATTCTCGATTTCGCTATTTGGTATGCAGGTGGCTGCGTTGTTCCAATTTATGAAACATCATCTGCTGAACAAATCGACTGGATCCTCAATGACTCAGGCTCAGTTGGAATCATCGCCGAGACTCCAACACATCGCGAGTTAGTAGAGACAGTCAAGCCATCACACACAAAGTATGTATGGACAATGACAGAAGATATTTTAGGAGCGCTCTCACTCGCTGGTGCTCAAATCTCTGATGCGGAGATCGACAAGCGTCGCAACTCACTAACTTCTGAAGATGTCGCAACTCTTATCTACACATCTGGCACAACAGGTAAGCCAAAGGGCGTAGTTCTCACCCACGGTAACTTCATCTCTGAGTGCGGCAACGTTGTTGAAGGCGCCTCTGATCTCTTCTTGCGCCCAGGGGGTTCAACACTTCTATTCTTACCTGTTGCCCACGTCTTTGGTCGCATGGTTCAAATTGGTTCAATTCGCGCTGGTCTTCACTTAGCGCACTGCTCTGACCCAGTTGGTCGTCTTCCAAAAGATCTTGCATCATTCAAACCAACATTCGTCCTTGCAGTCCCTCGCATCTTTGAAAAAATTTACAATGGCGCAGAAGCAAAGGCAGAAGCAGCCGGTAAAGGAAAAATCTTTAGAAAAGCAGCAGATGTTGCAATCGCATATTCGCGCGCACTCGACACAGGAAAAATGTCACCTGTTCTCAAACTCAAGCACGGTCTCTTTGACAAACTTGTTTTCTCAAAAATCCGCCACGGTATGGGTGGACGCGTAGAAGCTGCAATCTCTGGTGGCGCACCATTGGGTGAGCGCCTCGGACATTTCTATCGCGGCGCTGGTGTAACAATTTTGGAAGGCTATGGCCTCACCGAAACAACAGCGGGTGCAACTCTGAACCTCACCAAGCATCTTCGCGTTGGCTCAGTTGGTCGCCCCATCCCTGGCACATCGGTCAAGATTGCAGAAGATGGCGAAGTACTTATCAAGGGCCCAATTGTTATGCGCGGTTACTGGCAAAACGATAAAGCCAATGATGAAACATTCACATCCGATCACTGGTTTCAATCAGGAGACCTTGGAAAACTCGATGATCAGGGTTATCTCTACATCGTTGGTCGCAAGAAAGAACTCATTGTCACAGCAGGTGGAAAAAACGTTGCCCCAGCTGTCCTAGAAGATCGCCTTCGCGCACATCCACTTGTCTCACAGTGCATCGTCTTAGGTGATAACCAACCATTTATTGCAGCGCTGATCACCATTGATCAAGACATGCTCAAAGGCTGGGTTGCCACCAATAAGAAAGAGGGTGCATCAATGCAAGATCTTGCAAACGATCCAGACCTCATCACCGTTATTCAAACTGCAGTTGATGAAGCAAATAAGGCAGTAAGTCAGGCTGAATCAATTCGTAAGTTCACAATCTTGCCAACCGATTTCACAATCGCTGGCGGACACTTGACCGCAAAACTCTCCCTCAAGCGCCATGTAATCAACCAAGAGTTCGCGTCCCAAATCGCGAAACTCTTTGCCAAATAACGCAGAGCGAGTCCGTTTAGCCCAAGAACTCCACGATGGCATAGCCCAAGACTTAGTCGCCTTTGGCTATTCCATCGATTTATTACTCGGCCAGGCCGATACACCCAACAACACCCGCAAGGATCTGCGCACGCTTCGCTTTGGAATCACCGACCTCATCACCAAAGTACGCGATGAGATATTCACCCTGCGCAATGGGGCTCCCCTAGATTTCCTCACATCACTTCGCACCATCGCAGATGAATTATTTCCAGATAACACAATCATAGTAGAAGAAATCCCACTACTGAGCCAGATCCAATCTTTTGAACTTCTTCGAATCCTCACCGAAGTAATACGCAATGCATCACGTCATTCTGGGGCTACCCGATTAGAAATTATTGTAGAAATAATAAATAATATCGGGGTGCTACACATTAAAGACAACGGAAGCGGTGGCGCAGCCCCCAACCGAATCGGTTACGGAATTGCAGGACTCTACGAGCGCACTGAATCCCTCGGTGGCACCATCACCATTGAAACAAATGCAACTGGCACAACTGTTGAGATAAGAATTCCACTGCTATGAACACGGTACTTCTCATCGATGATCACGCCGCTGTTCGCGAAGGAATCAAATCTGCCCTTGAGCGAAAAAATCTGCAGTGCATAGCTGAAGCACAAACTAAAGCCGAAGCAATTGCCCAAATAGCGCGCACCAACCCCGATGCAATCGTCGTCGATCTCAACTTACCTGATGGCAATGGTCTAGAAATTGTCTCTTGGGTTCGCAAAATTTCTGCAACTATCGGCATCGTCGTACTAACCATGCATGACAGTGATCAATACCTTTTAGCCTCCATGCAAGCAGGTGCCAGTGCTCACATACTCAAGAGCGCTCCTCTATCCCAACTGGTAGCAGCCGTTGAACACAGCATCGTTGCTCCACTCTCCTTTATTTCTAATGCCATTACTCGAGATAGCGCAGCCAAGAAAGATAAACACAACCTCACAGCTCGCGAATTAGTAATACTTTCAAAACTAGGTTCAGGAACAGAAAATAAGGAAATCGCCCAGCACCTCTACATCACCCAGGCCACTGTAAAGACGCACTTATCTTCTATCTATCGCAAACTCAAAGTAGATAACCGCACACAGGCAGTTGCATTTGCCCGCAAGAATGAACTCTTCTAGTCGTTAGGAAATATCTCTTCGTAGGACATTGTGTACGGGGTTAGTTCATCTAAGGTGACCCTGCGTCTTCGTTCTTCCTCTAGATCAAAGTGTTCAACAAATTCAGGTTTGACGTAGAGCATCTCCCAATCATCGAAGAAATCCCCTACGTCATGGCCAAAATTCCACCAGAATCCTTTTTCACGGTAAAAAATCCCTGATGAAGTTTGATATCGGATCGTAATAATCTCCTCTAAATCTTCGTCGTATATTGCGACTAACGAGCCACTGACATTGAGTCCTCCCGGTATGTCACCTTCTCTATACAAAGTGGCATCAACTCCAACACCGAAAAGTGTCAGTAAAAATTCTTTGCCATCTTTGAGATCATCGAATCGTGGATATCTAAAGTCGTCACTATCTTCTCCAATAAAGTCCTCATCATCTTCAAATCGCACGCATTCCCATTGAGCCAATTGTGTAAGCATGATCGAAGCATCTTCCTCAGGATCAAGGAGGTCAATTAAACCAAGTGCAGCACCGAATGCGCGGTCCCATATATCTCCTTCATTTGAATAATTAACCATCAAGCGACACATCTCTAATTGCTTGAGTATCAACTCACGGTGAAGTGAGGTACGCATCTTTTGCCCTGTTCGCTTAAATTCAAAGCACAACTGTCCAATAAGTTGACTCATTTTCCAATAATGCATTTCTGGAGCATAAAAAGAAATAAGTTCAGAATCAGCACGCTTGTATCGCATGTGCCATTCCATGAAGGAAATTCCAGATTGGCCTTCGCTCTTTTGAATTACGAACTCATATGCGGCAATAGTTGCTCCAAGCAGATAGTCAATTCTCTGAACGCTATCCGGAGCGTTAAAATATGCTGGCATGTCATCTGCATATGCGAACCACTCTTCACGCATAGTAATAATGGGCTTTAGTAATTCTTGTAGTTGCTCGTTCTCATCCATAAGAGTCATAGTTTCTCACAGAGTCAAAACTAGCAAAAGGCACCGACAACTGAGCAAATAGGCTCAAACTTTCAGCAGATCTCTAAATTCCTTCGCCCATATTTCCCAGCGCCACTTATCAATAATCCACGCACGCCCCGCACTACCCATTGCCTTACGCAACTTCTCATCCCCCAGCAATATCAGCGCAGCTGCTGCAATCTCAACATCATTAGTGCCATCTACTACAACACCACTCTTACCCTCTAGCACGGCATCTGGTGCCCCCCCAGAACTACCAGCAATTACTGGAAGACCACACGCACTTGCCTCTAAGTAAACAATTCCCAATCCTTCAACTTCTAATCCAGCAAGCCTTGATCTAGATGGCATTGCAAAAATATCTCCCACACAAATGTATTTTGGTAATTCGCCATATTGAATACGACCAATAAATGTCACGCTATCTCTCAGAGATAAGTTCGCTACCCGCTCCTCTAAGTACTTTCTATAAGGACCCTCGCCCACCAATAACAAGTGCGCATTCTTCTCACTCTTGAGAATCTCAGGCATAGCCTCTATCAAATGATCTTGTCCCTTACGGTGCACTAAACGTCCTACGCAAACTATTACTTTCTTATGCGCTAGCCCCAATGATTGGCGAAGCGCTGATGCATCAACTGGAGCAAAGTGATCAGTATCAATACCCGGTGCAATCTTGACCATCGCACTCACTGCCTTACTAGATAGTCCGCGAGCAATAGCGCTTCTTGTAAATTCAGCTAAATAGGTAAGTGCATCTACTTTGTTGCCTATGTAGCGCATTACCAAAGTAAATGGGAAAACCTTTGCCCACCACACTTCATGTCCATGGGTTAGCGCAACTATTCGCCCCACACCCTTGCCCCTTACATACCCAGCCATAAGGGCCAGAGGAGCTGCTGCTCCAAAGATTGCAACAGAAAAATTACCTTTATCTATTACTTTGCCAACGTTTCGAGTAACGCGAGGAGTTGGCAACAAAATCTTTGCTCTATCTCGGTGAACCACTACCCCGTAATCGCGCAGCCACGCAGCGTCATATTCACGTGTATCGCCTTGGCCCGATGTGTAAACAACTACTTCGCCCTTTGGTAGGCGCTCTAATAAACCAATTACAAATGTTTCAATTCCACCAGCGCGTGGACCAAAGTCGTTGGTGATACATAAAATCTTTCCTGAGTTAGAAACGGCGTGCTCCAACAAAAGGCTTTCTACCAAGGGAGCCAGAATCTGCAACCTTCACGCGCGAACCAGAGCGCGGAGCGTGCACCATCTTTCCCCCACCTAAATAAATACCAACGTGTGAAACAGGGCGGCCATAGAACAATAAATCTCCAGGCTTCAAATTCTTTTTCAGCACTACCTTGCCCATTCGCGATTGCGCAGCGGAAGAATGCGGCAATGAAACACCTGATTGTCTAAATGCCATCATCGTAAGCCCTGAACAATCCCAAGTCTTGAGTCCTGCTGCGCCAAATATATATCTATCACCGATTTGTGCCAGAGCGTACTTGAGTGCAATACCCGCCTTACCTGAAACACCAGATGCACCCTTTGCCAACTTCAATGAACTTGCCTGATCAGCATCTTCTTGCGCAGCCGCCAAGGCTGCCAACCTTGCTCTATCTTCTTTCTTCAATTTCGCCAATAAAACTTCTGCCTGTGCCAACTTATCGGTCGCCTTTGCAGATTGAGCCGCAAACTTCTTCTGCGCAGCAGCAACCATCGCCACCTTGTCATTGACCGTCAGCGTCGTTGCATTCAAGCGTTGTTGGGCTGCCGCAAACTTCTTTATCTTTGTTGACTTACCTCTTGTAATTGCATCGAGTGCCCCAGCCGATGATAAATACAGAGCCGGATCAGTTGAGAACAACAATTGGAAACTATCTCCAAAGCCACCACTTTTATATTGCTCAATAGCAATTGCACTCAAACTCTTTTGCATCACAGAGAGCGCCTGTCCCTGCACCTCTGCCTTTGCCTTGATCCCATTGAGTGTTCTAGTAAGCCCAGCAAGTTTTACCTTCGCCTCTTGCGCACCTTCGGCTGCCGTCGTTGCCTCTTCTTCTAACTGCAACACCTTTGCCTGAATCTCCTGCAAAGTCGGAGCAGCCTGGGCAGGGGCCGGCATCAAAAGCGATGCCGACATAGCCAGGGCAAGGAGAACTCTCAAACGCATGAGTGTTAGGGTAACGGGGGTTGCTGGGAAGGCTCAAGCTGTGAGCGTGAATCGGGCTAGTGTAATTCGATTAAACAAGTGAACCCTCATATTTCTATGAGGGTTCACCTACTTTTTGATTCACCTTGCGTTACCTTAAAGCATGAACATGAGCTCAAGCAAACATTCTGACAATGAAGTCCTAATTATAGGTAATGAAATTTTGAAAATGCTTCAAGATGATTTGATGACCACGCTAGAAACCGGACTACGCAAGAGATGGGGATCGAATTGGTTTGAGGATTGTTTAATTCGCGACGATATTCAAAATATTGAAATCAAAAGGGACTTGCAATTTATTCTTAAACAAATTGTCCAAAAAAATAACGGAAACTTCCGTTTAGCTTTAGCTGAGATACTCTTTACCGAGCAAAGACTTTCCAAATTACAACTCGATTCATTGGCAAATATACAGAAATTTAGAAATATGTGGGCGCACCCAGAATCCTCGAATATGACTCTCTCGCTTTTACAAGACTTATCAAATCAAGTTGTGCTCTTCTATGGTCCAATGATAAATTCTTTGGTTGACTACTGCAAATTTGTCTTAAGATTTAAAGAAAGTGACGATGATGCTATTCCAAAAATCTTAGCTAACTCCGTATTGTTTCGAAGGCATCTAAGTGAAGTAAACGGAATCGTAGAAGGCATCACAGAGAACTCGAAATTACTGTCCCAAATATCACAATTAAAAGATAAATTAGATAAGTCAAATAATTATATTCATGACAACGAGGCGATTATTCCAGGCTATGAAAGTTTGAAATATTCTGACTTGGACCAAACATTAGCTACACTTAATCATGGCGCTTCCACTTTATTGAAATCTTACGCGTATTTGCACATTGCTTTAGCAGCGGAATCCTTAAAAATAATTTCGATTTCTAAGTCACTTTCAAAAGATAAGCAAGTAAGTGAATTGATACGTGATTTTGAATCTGAAGAATCATTGAAATCCATTTCTCAAATTGGACCAAGATTTACTGAAATCGCTAAGATGGCGGGGGAAATGCTTGCCGACGACTGCAAATGTCAAATATGTGAGGTTATCGGCTCAGGGTTCGTAATAATTGGAGAAATCAAAAATTTGACTGAATTTACTTCGCAAATTTATACGCTGATTACTAAGCACGATTTTTCATAATGAATTAGAAAAGTAGGATTTAGAAAGGGGAATGGTAACCCTTCAAAAAGTTTCTAATCTCTGTGGGGATTTTCCAAAATGCATAAGCCGTCATCTTGGAATGAGAGTAGATAATTTTAAATCACCTCAGACTTTAGAAAAAGTGGGACGCGATAATGACCGCAATGCTAATTGTCTAGTGCCTTCCTCTTTGAATACTTATTTTAGGAGTTCGTTTTTTCGCGACTTTCTTCACGGTACGTTTTTTCGCGACTTTCTTCACGGTACGTTTTTTCTGTTCCTTAGGTGTCGCGGCAGTTACCTTAATTTCTTTTTCTAGTGCGTTCCAGTTCCAAAGCGCTACCGCTTCTTTTGCCAGTAATTCTGATCTTTTCACAACAGAAGCATGACTCCAAGAACTCGCTGTCAATACTTCTTTGGTTAGCTCTGTTAGATGACCAGTGTTTTTCAAATACCTGTCTTTTTTATCCTTAAATTCATTATTCTTCTCGCTGCGATTTAATGACTTAGTTAGTAGTGTTTGATTTCCTAACCGATAGATAATGCTCCGATAACTTGAGTCACCTAACATCACTCTGCGCCAATCGTGAGAATCATCAGGTGTCTTTGGTGCAATATGTTCAACATCAAGTTTGTCTGGACCTGCAAGAACCCAAACCACATTATCTATCCGCGAATTTTCAATCTTTCTTAGAATGTAGCGTACGAACTTACTTGATTTAAGTGCCCTGCCGGCTAGTTCGGTCCTAAATTCTTGATCTGTTGGTAAATTTTGCTTCAGATGATTTAGCGTTGCTTCTAATACCTTTTGATCATCTTTTGTCTGATCCATTAGTTTAATTCCAGCCTCACGCCAGATATTCTCAAGATCCTGCGCATTTTTGCCAGTGATAAGCCATCTAAATGACAAAACTTCAGCGCCCCTGCATACTTTGGAAAGTTTTTCGAAGTGTTCTTTTGTTTCCCAATTAGTAAAGCGTTTTAGTGCCGCCAATAAAAAGACAGCTTGCGTTGCTTGATCTAAATCATTCAAATCATCAAAGAGCGCATTAAGTTGAATCTTATACTGCCCCTGAAATGAGTCTGTTCTTTCTATAAGAGCATAAAGGTCTGAATAATCAGATACCTCTTGAATAAACTGCTTTATCTTCACTTGATTGCCATATTCTGCTTCAATATCTTTGCTTATGCTTTCCTTTTGAATCTTTTTTCCTAGTTTCAATATCAAAAAATATCGCAAGAAAGAATCTAATTTTTTGTAAGATACCTTTTCAGCAACATTATCCCAATCAGTCAAGATTTTTATCATCGCAGGTGAAAGATTAGTTGTTACTGGTTCTTTCATAGATTGAAAAATCAAATTCTTGACCAAATCGCCTTGAGTTAGATCTAAACCTCTGTTATTTAGAGTATCGAATAATATAAATGCATTATCGATTTCAACTGCGTCAATTCTTAAAATTAGGACGTCATTGAGCAACAAATCTTCAAATTTTTCTGTCTGGCTTTTAGTTAGAACACTGATCTTCTCTCTAAAAAAAAGATAGGCTTTAAATAATTCTTCTGCGTATTCCATATCCTTAGAAGAGACATCTGAAATCCGAACTAGTGTCTTTCGTTTTTCGTCTGAAATTTCGCGCTGCACATAATCAAGAAACGTGTCTCTTATATGCCAATTTGGAATAAAAGTTATTGAATAAGCAGGTGGTCCTGAAACGAGGAGTGATTTACAAGTGTCCTCATACGGCATTGGTCCAGCTTGTGTTTCGCGTCTTCCTGGATCTAGTTGCACCCAATGGTCGCGCAATAGTGAAATTATCATTTGTATGGTTGTTAGTCTTTGTTGACCATCAATTACAAGATATTTCTTTTGGTTTTTTTCTCCTTGACGTATTACAACCATCGGTCCGATGAAGTGGGCTTTGACTTCCCCGTCAACCAAATTCTTGATATCACTCCAGAGGTCTGCGCATTCTTCTTTGGTCCATGAATAATCTCTTTGAAAAGCTGGAACTTCGTAAATGGCATTCTGAAAAAGTTCAGTAATTGTCAAAGACTCCGCCTTGAACCTATCTTCAGCTGTCAGCGCCACACATGCTCCTTTGATAGAGATCCTCGATCGAGTTTAGATCCCCTTGATCAGCAGATCAAGATCCGAACGCATTTGAAGGAATCAGAATCGCCTTTTTGAGATGTAGATCAAAGACAATAGCAAATACAGAATTCACCAAAAAACCATGGTTTTGGAGTGTATGACCGAAAAAGCTGGTAGGTGCTCCCAGTAAACTGAAGGTCCAGAATTTCGAAGTAAGCGACAAGCCACCTAGAAAACGGATCTACCAGGTAGCACATTATTGAGTACGCGGTCTTTGAGAGGGGTGGGGGAAGTCTTTATTAAGTAAAATATACCGTTCCAAAGATGTCATCAAAGAAATCGTCGAAGTCTTTCTCTCTAAGGGCATTTATTTGGATCAAACCAGCTCGAAGGTCGATCTCTTTCATAAGAGCTCGGAACTTATTCCGATCAAAAATGACAACTCCATCGACGCGACCTTTAGTGTGAAGCATTAAAATAATCTTACTCGCGACACGATTAGATGCGGTCGTACGAGGTCTTCCGAGGAAACTGTTCAAAAGTTCGCTATTTGAGTAGAGGACATCAAGTGAATCATTAAGCGAAATACCTTCTAGCCCAGCAGCAAAAGATGAGACGTACCATAGGCGAGCAACGGAATGGTCTCTCCATTTATTTCTGCTCGTTGGTGCAAACCAATGATTTAGAATCTGCTTATTATCGACTTCATCTCCTCCCCATCGCAATACTGAATACTCAAGGGCTTCGCGAAAGGCCAAGGTCACCCAAAAGCGTTCGTCTGTGGCGTTTGCCCGGGTTAAGTTTGGGATCAAGGTCTGGATCAGCTCTGAATTCTCTCTATCTTTATTTCCAGTCCAAGAGTCATTTACCGGAGAAAGAAGCTTGAAGTTCTTTGGTAGTTCAAGATCCGAACCAATCATGCTCAGTGAGTAGCGAGAAACAAGTTCTTCAAGTGACTCTAGAACAAATTTGTCATCTGCTCGAACGATATTGCGAAGTTGCTCGAGGCTTTGTGTCGACAACACTCTCATTTAAACCTCACTCGCTATCAGTTTATGTACACCTAACTCTCGTAACAATTTCAGTGCAGCTTGATTCTGTGCTGAAAAGTTGGTGAGCTCTTCGAGCTTAATCCCACTTTTTTCACATCTTGCAATCAAAGCTTGGGCCCAGCTGAATTCTTCAGCTTCCTCAGTTTTATGTATTAAACTTAGCGCTTCGACAAAGGTGTCCTTATAGATTGACAAAGCTAGGTAAGGCTTTACGGCAATATCTGATCGCATTATGTCCCACAGAGCATGAAATGATTCACCCATTAAAATTGTAATGAAATCAGAATCTAGATTGAGCTCATAAACGTCTGGATCGAGGTCTTTAGAAAGTTGCACTCGAATAAGACTTTCAAGCTTTATTCGCTTAAATGAGAGAGGCAATAAAACTTTCTCGCCGATGGCCAGAATAGATCCTGGTGAAATATTGAATTTACTGTCGCCGTATTCTTTATTGATTCCGGCAGGACTGTAATTCCTGATCGCCTGCGTCGCAATTACTGCTGCCTGAACTTCCAAAACACCAAGTAGCTGGCCAGACTTAAACTCAATTGTGCCTTCTTCATCTAGGAGTGGCGAAAGAATTCTGGTGATTGTTTCTTTTGAATAAAGGTCGAGAAAAACCTGGGCTGAGCCATCAGCTAGTTGGAGCCGAATTCCAGGTGATGTGAGATCTACTTTATAGTCTATGCAAAGATTCTCATTTTTCTTATCTTGATTAAGTCTTGCTTTCAAGTCCACTGAAAAAGTAGACCCATCAACAAAGTCCAACGTGGACTCACGGAGAACTGGATGAAAGAATGTTTTTGATAGGTTAGACAATGTTAGCCACCAATTGAAGTGCATATTTTTCTGCACCAGGTTCTAATTCGACTTCGATGCTCACGCGACTTCCCTTTTTCTTACAATTAAAGGCACGCTTGGTCTTCCAAACCGGATCATTGGTTGTCTTATATTTCAGAAGTTCGGACTCAAGTTCTCCTACTTTTCCAATCGACAACGTAAACGGACCTGAATGATCTAGATTGAAATAAAGTTTTGAAGTTTTACCTCCGATGTGGACAATACGTGTATCGCCGAGGGGGAGCTCGAATTTTTTGCCGCTTGAACCCATTGCTCCAGCAAAATCTACAGCCGGTGTGCCACCGCGCACTTCGGTCACACCGGAACCTGATGTTGGCTGTGGCAGCTGATCGTCTGCTCCGCCCTGGCCCGAATCAGCACCAACGTTGGATGGGCGGAGAGGCTTTGATTTTTTTATTGGATCAAGCGTAAGTTTATTTGAAATCTCAGCCTTGCCATCATCAATTGTTGTCGCTTCAGCACCCGAGAAGAATTCGTTTAGATCATCAATGAATTCTTCTTCGCTCGCATCCATAGCAGCGTGCTCCAAGATGAGCTGCCGCACCTCTTTAGTAAATGCCCGGTAGGAACTTTCTGCTTCTTGACGTTCATCTAAATCAGGTATGCGGTCGAACTCGAATTTTGTGTGAGACGGGTCTTCAATCGATCGAAGAATGCGTGAACCAGATTCTCCTTCGACGCATAAGAACAGGTCGAAAGGTTTTGTCCCAGGGAACTTCAATAGCCATTGAGGCAGCTCAGTAATAAGCATTCCATTCTGTCGTGCAACACCTACCCCGCGCCATGACACATCATCACCAGTTCTCATGTACCAGCTGACTCGACCGAAAGGCTTAGATCTCAAAACTCCAGTCTTTTCTGGGGTGCAGAATTCAATGGTCTTAGCACATTCAAGTGCGGCCATCTTCTCTTCATGACCCTCAGGCATGACAGTGACTAAATCCTTGATTAGTTTTTCAAATTGAGACAGTAAATTCATCGAATTAAGAGATTCTTTACCGTTAAAATCAACTTCTAGATTCTCATTCTTGATTGCTAAGTAAAAGTTGTGAATAATTGAGATTTGCATTTCCTGCCAGAAATTCTCGACTACGGAACCGAGATCAGGGAAAGGTACAACAATTGACGTACCCGTTCCCTTTCCTGCAGCATCCCTTAAGCTCTTTATCCAAGTCGGGATACTCGAATCGAAAATAGGGTCACATTTTTCGGAGTTACTGAAATATCCCGTACCTTGCGTCATTGTAGAATTCCTCAGTCGAATGGACTGTAAAATACTTTTTCCTTGAAACCTGGATTCTGATTTACCATCTTTTGAAATTTGTGAATAGTAGAAAACCGTGCGCAAAGTGCTTGCCGCAAAAGGGGCCTTTGAGCCGTGGCCAAACGAACCAAGTGCACCATCGGTGGATTTTTGACTTAGTCCAGAACCTTTGATCAGCGCGTACCACTTATCACCTTTAAACTTTGGATCGGTATCGTCGTAATCTCCCTCAAGGCCGCAGGTATTGAAATCACTAATGGTGAATACTGGGATTGTCTTTGCGCTATTTATCGTCTGAACAGCGTGTTCAAAGAACCTAACTGAAGTGTGCGTATCCGATTGTTGTGACCTGGCCGTATCACCTGCGCCTTGAAGAAATGGAACAAGTTCATTAATTCCGACTGCTTTAACCTTTTCAATATCACTAAGAGTGAAACTCACCCGCACTGGCTTGTCTTTATCGAGACGAGCATCCATTGAATTTTGGATAGTTTCACGTACAACACTAAAGAGCTTAGTTCCGTTAAATGTGTCAATTGATGCATTGTTGAATCCATCTACCTCGCCACCGTTATTTGAAGGGAATATCCACTTCACTTGACCACCCCCATTTCTTCAAGGAAATCTTCATATGCACCAATAATCTCAAACTGGATCTCGTATCCTTTGCGCTCTGGATCATTTAACTTTGAAACTCGTACGGAATCGTATCCTGCTGTCTCTAGATCAACATAGGTGAAAGGCTTTCTAGATGGCGCTTTGTTGTACATCGAAGATGAGAAATTAGGGTCAATGACCTTAAAAATCCATTTGCAAAGCTCGTCATTGGGATTAGTCATCAAAGCCTTGTAACCTGATTGACACAAGCTCGCATTGGCTGCTTCCTTAGTGTTTGGAAGATAGAGCTTAAAGTTCTTTCTGATTGGAAAAAATCCTTTACAACACTTATGTATGTCACTAGGAACAGGAATATAAGCCTCACCAAATTTGCGCTGTCGCCCAGCAGCGTTCCATTGGTTTAGTCCAGATTTTGTAGGAACCGCTTTCACACCACCCTTAGTTGAGTAGAGCGGAAGAACGACATAATCGATACCAGGGACCTGCTGAGGCTCATCAAAAAGTCCAGTTATTTTCATATCTGGAGTGACTGCTGCTCCAAGAACATTTTCAAAAAGATGACTGAACACATCTTCGGTAATCTTGATTGGAATTGGTTTCGAATTCTCTCCACTCTTTATTTCAAATCTCTTGAGCAGCACATTTTTCGCACGTGAGTACCTGTAGTAATTGAACCCATCATGAAAATGAATGTTACTTGTTTTTATACCAAATTTCGAAATAGTTTTCCCACCTGGCGAAAGTGGTTTGATTTTATCCATTCTTATTACAGGATATGGCTCTTCATGGATGACTGCTTCACCTTCTCGCCGAATAAGGCAGTGGTAAAGCGATTTATCTGGATCTGCATTAAAGGAGGCAGATTCAAGAAGTATGCGACGATTACGCTCCTTAGCGATAGTTTGAACGAGTTCTTTGTCCTTCATCTTTCCAAGTTGCCCTTTACCGGCAAGTGCCGTGAACTCCTGAACCTTTTCGTAACTATAAGAGCTCTTCTTCTTGATCGTAAAAGTCTTCACTCCAACTGCGATTCCGTTACTTTCACCTACTAATGCGTCAAATACTGCATCTTGTCGTGAAATATTCTTACCCTTGGTCGCACGGACAAAAAGATTTTCGACAAAGCGGTAATGAAAGAAGGGTAGGTCGCTCTCGCTAAAAAGACGCGAAAGTCCGCCCACGGCGATAAGGGCATCCTTATAGAAATCTTCATCAAAGGAAAATTCGCGCTTGGCCACGGAGATAATTTAGCCTGCATGGCACCGCATGGATAGTTCTTCATCCAGAAAACACTGACACAGGAAGGTCTATACCTAATTTGTCAGAGCTAGACTGTAAGCTGCCCACATGCAAAGTTCACCTCTATCCATGGCAGGCCTATTTGCTGGAGTAGGCGGAATAGAACTCGGCTTTAAACAGGCTGGGTTTACACCATTACTCGCAAATGAGATTGACAAATATGCGGGCGTCACTTATTCGCTTAATCATTCTCACTCCTTAATTCTTCGTGATATCCATGAACTTCAAACGCAAGAAATTCCCCAGATTGATGTGTTGACTGGTGGATTTCCTTGCCAAGCATTTTCTGTGGCGGGATATCGAAAAGGTTTTAAAGATCCGCGTGGAAATGTTTTTTGGGAGATTGTACGAATTTTGGACGAGAAAAAGCCTTCTATCGTCTTCCTGGAAAATGTAAAAAATTTGACTGGCCATGATGGTGGAAAAACTTTCAAGGTTGTAATACAAGCTTTAGAGACTCTGGGTTATCACGTTTCCTACAAAGTTATGAATGCAGCGCAATACTCAAAAATTCCACAGAATCGCGAACGTATTTACATCGTGGGGTTCCTAAAAAAGAGAGACTATTCAAGGTTTGAGTTTCCAAAAGAAATAAATGCGCCCCTCGATCTTGGAGCCTTTATTGATTTCGAATCCAAGGTCGATGATAATTTCTACTACAACGATAAATACATGACCAAGGAGCTTGTCAAAAGTATTACCAGCCAGGACACTGTTTACCAATGGCGCCGACACTATGTTCGCGAGAATAAGAGTGGCCTCTGCCCCACACTCACAGCCAACATGGGAACCGGTGGCCATAATGTTCCCCTTGTCCTAACGAAACATGGCATTAGGAAGTTGACACCAAGGGAATGTTTCAACTTGATGGGATTTCCTAAATCATTCAAGCTGCCTATTGGGATCGCAAATAGCCAGCTCTATAAGCAAGCGGGAAATGCCGTGGTTGTGCCTGTAATCAAGCGGATCGCAGCCCAAATCATGAGAGCAATTGATTAGAAAACTATTTGCTTTCACCCGATAACTCGTTAAGGTTTAGTCATGACCTCTCAAATGCCCTCTTCTTTTGAGCTTTCTGGCTCACTCCTGAAAATACTAGCTCAGCACCCTAGTGGCCTTACAGTCCGCGAAATCGACCAAGCTGTAATCAAGGATCTAGGTATAAGCAGTGAACTTGCGAATCAAATTAGGTCAGGAAACAGAACTGAAATTCAATACCGCTTAGCGTGGTGCCGCACAAAAGCCAAGAAAGCATTGCTTATTGATCGAACTGGTCCAAGCTCATGGAAATTGGTTCGTAACACTTAGATAAAGTCTAACTTTTGTCCTTAGTATTTTTCAATTAAGTGCGGTTGACTGTTTACTTTATCCACGTGGCTCTACTTACTTATCGTGAGAATAAAATTCCTCAATTGCATCAGTAAATGCTTCACCAATCTCGACCAAATCGTGTCTTATTATTTGAGTTGCAATTCTAAAAATACTTACGTCTAATTCGTCCGCAATTTCGACGACTTCCATGTCTTTTTCCCAGCACGCAAATAAGAGTTCAACTTTGCTTTCGTTCCAGGCGTCATGCCTAAAGTCATATCTTGTTATGTCCGTTTTATCCGAATCATTTATTGCTAGTAAATACCATTTAGCAAGTCGGGACTCGATTGCGGTCTCCGAACGACCCATCTCTCTTGAAATCTGATTCAGTGATGAGCCCTTCATCGATTTTTCTACAAGTTGTAAATCTTGTTCATGCGTCCATCTAGTCCCACTGCGGAAATCTTGGGTATCGGTCTCAACTTCGGTATTTTCGCTAGCCCGGGCAAGAACATTTTCAGATTTCAAGTTCTTTTTAGCATTCGAATCTTTCGCTAGTGGCTGAATCAGTATCCATTCAGACAGATCAAGTACTTCTATCGCCCGTGTAACCGCGACGTAGGCAAGTCTGAGATCTTCAGTATCCATGTCTTGGGGATGCAAAAAATCACCGGCCAGCTTTACTGACTTCCACTCACGACCTTTTGCTTTATGTGCTGTAGAAATCAGTACATCTGCTTCCGATTCTGGAACTACCTCCCTCAAGGCGTTGACCAATCTCCTGACACCAAATCGATCTACAAGATCAATCATCGTCAAAATTTCTTGCGCCTCTTCTGGATATTCATCTGCATAATTCTTTACTTCCTGCCAGGATTCAAACGGTGCCAATTCTGGGTGCGAGGTTCGCTTACCTAATTGCAGGTCACCACAAGCCTCTGCAAAATATATTAGCTCCTCTTTCCTTCCAAGAATAGAAACCTTTCGATTCTTTTGTAACTCTTCCAAAACTTGCTGAATTACACCAGCATTTGTTCTGCAAAGTATCGCAGTTGGATTCAAGACTTTATCAATGCGGGAATCTATTTTTGGGTAACCCTTGACTTCTACATTCGCATCCAAAAACCGTAAAATATCGTTTGCTTCGTCTGCAATCTTTGGTCCGAAACGGAAACTTTGAGTTAGCCATAAAGTCTTCTCCGCAGAAATGTTTTCAAGAGCATTCTGCGCCCCACGCCATTCATAGATTGCTTGATATTGATCTCCGCAGAAAATTTTTTGCACTCCCTTTTGGGCTTCAATTATCCATAACATAACCGGATCTGCATCCTGTGCTTCATCAAATAAGATAAAATCACCTTTGATTACTGGCCTAGATAACTGCCACATTTTTAGATAATGATCATGGCTAAATTTTAGATATCCATTAGACTTTTGAATGTCTTCCCAGGACAGAATGGCAAGCCGCAATACCTCCTTGCAAAAGATCTTTTCAGATTTCTTATTAAGAGACACGAGAATAGGAACTTCTATATGCTTTTCAAGAACTTCCAAATCTGTGCTTTTACAGAAGTTAGTCACACTTTGCATCGCACTCTGAGCTATCTGTTCCGGTGTTAGCGAATGATTTGTCTTATTGAACCGATAGTCGAATTTTGATGCTTCCATCCATGCCGCCATTTGGCGCATTGTTACTCTCTCTGTGCTCGTCATTCTCTCTCTAAATTGATATCCAATTGCCGCGTATGCGAGAGAATGCGCAGTCCTACATTTTACGTTTGATGGGAACTTGCTTTTAGCCTCTTCAACTACAGCCCTATTAAATGCGATGTACGTACCTTTTTTATCGGGCAATGCTTCCGCCAGTAATTTCAAAGTGGAAGTCTTTCCAGTACCAGCTAAAGCTTGTACGACTAAATCTTGACCCGTTCGAGCAGCGGTAACAATTCTGCTTTGTTCTTCGGTTGGCTTAAACATACTGTGCATGCTCACTTCCAGGCTTCATAAAAACATTGTACTAATTACAAGCAACATCAGGAATACCACTCAAAATATTGCTAAGAAAGCAAAAGTAACTTTTTGCAATTTCCTACTAAGTCCTTCAGTCTTACTCTACGGAGTGTGCTTGAAAAACCTCATTATTGTCCATTCATGAAATAAAGTTGCACTCGAGTCAAAATCACTTCTCAACCTGCTTTATAGATAATTCTGTTGCATAACCAAGCATGGTCATTAGGAATGGTTCAATCTCTGAATCTACCGAATCCTCTATTGCAACTATAGTCGAAGCTTTTGAGCGACTTAAGGCAATATATGTGAGATTTATTAATGGCGGCTTTATGGAACCACCTATTCGCTTCGCCCACTTTTCAAGTTGCAAAAGATCAAAGATAATCACGTGCGATGCGCTAAGCCCACGGATTCCCTGAAGAGTAACCAGACGAATTGCGCCAATTTTAGGAACGTCACGCCTGTTAGCCTTTGGCACTAAGTCGAAAAAATCTAAGTGCAAATCCGTCGCTACTTCATCCAGCACTTTCTTTACTATTTCGTAAGCACTCGCAATGGGGTCATCTATCTCTTCAGGTTTTTTCGCTGACGGAGCGAGGACTGCAACTAGTAAATCTTCACCCCGATTAGCCCGACGTGCATCTTCAATTGCCGAGAGAACCATATTACGAATTGCTGATTCACGCTTCTTCTCGGAGGGCAAAATCTCAACTCTGAAATCATTCTTCGTTTGCGGAATTTCCAAATCTAACTCGAACTGATTATCGGGACTGGCTTGTAACCTGAATTTAGCTTCTAACCATATTTTCGCTTCGGTCAGTTTAGGAAAATTCTCCCAGAAAGATTGAGCTAGCAGGAAAGCTTTTGTCGAATTTCGAAACGATCGTTTCAGATGATTTGCATCTGCTCGAGCAAGAAATTCTTTCAGCCAAGGGCTTGGATGCGATTCATTAACTACGAAATTATTTGTCTCTTGCCCTTTTCCGTAGGCAATAAACCATGATGCATTCGGACTTGCGATTAGTCCTACAATTTCGAAAAAATTGTTTCGCAAATCTTGTGATTCATCTATAAGAATCACGTCATACTTCATGAAGCCAGTTCCATTCTCTGAAACTAGAAACGCTTTTACACTTTCGAGAACGTTATCCTCAAAATTAATGCCACCAGAGTGTCCCAGCTCTTTATACAGCTCCCAAATGTCAAAAACGTCAATAAATCCATATTCGTCGATATTCTTTCGGAGTATTTGATACTCACGTTTCTGGTCTGCCGCCAAAACTTTATTGAAACAAACATGAAGTACGCGAGCACCAGCCGCTAGATTTCGTAATCCAATTTCACGAAGGATTGTTGTTTTTCCGGTGCCAGGTGGCCCTTGAATTGAGACGAAACATTGCTTACCGATGGCGTACTTGTCTGCGATGCGAGAGGAATCTTTCACAGGTCGTGCAATCTCATCAGACATCGATTGCGACAGATCAATTTTATGTTTTGAAGGTTCTATCGCTTTTCGAAAGGCGTCCATATCCCCATGTTCACATCGAGCATGCTGTGGGACATTTATCCCCAAAATTGGATTTTCCCAGAGGCGCTGAAGCGCACTTATGAGCTTGTTGTAGCTAGCGAGATCGTCCTTGAATATACACATTTCATGGAATCCAATGATTTGTGAATTATCAAAATGTTTTCTCCATTCAGCGCGAGTAATTTCAGACCAAAGAACTGTTGATTGGATGAATGGCATACTTCGACTTGCTTTGAATTTTGGTATTCTC
Organism: Bifidobacterium breve; assembly: GCA_945898065.1. GTDB lineage: Bacteria > Actinomycetota > Actinomycetes > Nanopelagicales > Nanopelagicaceae > Planktophila. The sequence continues at coordinate 72,442 of CAMDHH010000002.1, read as the reverse complement.
TTTAGGTAGTCTCGTAGTTTTAGCGAACCTGTGCGTAGCTGCGTAATTGGATGCTGTTTTTTCTGATTTTGAAAGAGAATAAAATCAGTACTCGTGAATTCTTGAATCGCGTCCACTTTCATTGATTTTATTTCGATTAAATACATTCCAACTTGATTATCCGAAAGAATTAGGTCTAAATCCGTAATTCCTGCTATGTAATTCACATCGAACCAAAGTTCGAGTCCTGGATTTGAGAAATTCTTTAAAGTTTGTCCAACTACATATTCACCATGATGCCCTGTGCGATCTTCGGGAAGTGCGGTATGTATGGTGGCCACCCGAGAATCCTATTCGGAGAAAGGTCTATTCGGAATAGTCCTCTTGATGCCTTTTGCATTTCGGATTACTTTTAGTAAATACTGATAGTCGGCATCTGCAAAAGTGGGGATTTTGTGAAGTTGTGCATCCTGGATCTTCCCGTTTCCCGTATCTTTGACGCCAATTACAAAGAATGCAGTTTTGGTTTTTCGAATATCGCCTAATGTGTAAGCAAATCCAATTTCATTCAAATCACGAGCAAATTGATCCTTGCCCATTGAAGGCTCCCCCGTGAGACAGACCTGACTACGCCCATCCCGCAATATTGATTGTGCAAGCTTTTCAATCTCATCATCAGTTTTCAATCGAATCAACTGTGTAGAAATATCAGAGTTCTTTTCTAGAGATTCAGCATATTTTATGAACTCGCCAGGAAGCCTATTCAATGCAGGCTTAGCAACAATGGTGGGCCTAGGAATTGCAACACGTGCATCGATTGCTCGTCCAATGACACTGTATTCCGATGGATTCATGCCTAAGAATTTCTTGAGAACTTCTCCGGCGGCAATTGCGTCATCAAGAGCCTTGTGAGCATCGAGCGGAATTCCAAAATATTCACATATCGTCGGAAGTTTAAGATCCTTGGTTATCTTTTTTAGATTGCGTTGGGCCATTTCATACGTACAAATCGAAGGGAGTTGATAAGTAAGTTGCAAATCTGATAGTTCTGTTTGCAATACTGCTAAGTCGTATGAAGCATTTTGAGCCACAAGGACGCGGTTATCGAAAAACGGGTGGAGCTCTGGCCATATATTTGAAAATGTTGGTGCGCTCGATATTTCTCGTGGAGAGAGGCGGGTATAGAGCATAATTTCTTGGCTCACCCGTACTGGTGGTTTTATGATTGAAGAATATCTTGCGACTTCATTTAGTTTTTCATCAAGTGCAACCAATCCGATCTCAATTGCTCGGGCAGATTGTTTGAATCTTGATGTTGCTTCAAAATCGATAAGAGTTAGAAAGCCTGGAAACGACGAGCTCAAACTATTCGATGACATTGGAGTTATCTAAGCACCTCTCATAAATTTTCGAGAACTTTTGCCGTTATTTTGGAGGCCTATTATTCCTAGCGCTCATCCGTGACCTATTGGACAGAATTTTCATACCATGTGTGAGCTAATCATCATCCTCAAGAAATACATTCCGTAAGACTCTATACGAGATTGTGGCCACCTTGTAGCATCTCTATTGAAATACCTTCACGTCAATCAAGTTTAGAGGTGGCTAAAAATGGCTAATTCAGCCAACGTTCCGCCGATGACTCGTGACGAAGTTTTATCGACGTGGGAGTCGAAGTGGGGAAACTTGCATGAAAAATGGAAACCTGTCTTTCTATCTGATTTGAAACTTTCCCAAATTATTGAATGCCATCCGGATTTAATACGAGAGGCAATTCGGAGACAAAAAAAGCTAGATCTCATAATTCTAGAATTAGAAGCTTTAAGACGTGCCTTTGAAACAAAGTCTGCGGGAGCTATCAACCACTTTGCAGAAGACGCAATATCTATCGAAAGTAATGAAGAAGTCGAAGATATACAGGAGTGGTGGAATATTGCCAGTCGGCGCTATGAGAATGAGGATTAATTTTCTATCTGCGGCCACTTTCAAGATTGACTTCGCAAATCATTCCTCAATTATTTAAAATCGAGTAGTTCTTCGGATAAACACAACTTGCTTCGGTTTTACGAGATTCCGTTTGGATTCCATCTGATGTCCTATAACTCCTAATCACCGAAATATAGACCGAGATTATTCCTCATCATCTGTAATCAAATTCTCAAGATCGTATTCCTGTATGCCTAAGCGTTTGCGCTCTTCCATCACGATTACTTTTGCCATTGATTCTTCTGTGATGTCTTTTGCGCCGGAGGCACTGTTAGCTAGGTCGCTGTCGCGGGCGTAGGCATCGAACTCTTTTTGTTTGGATGCAAGCATTGTGAGCATGTGTTCATCAACGCTGTCGGGAAGAATCAAACGGTGTACTTGCACTTTGCGAACTTGGCCCATGCGGTGTGCTCGGGCAATTGCTTGAACTTCTAGGGAAGGTTTGATTTGTGGTTCGCACAAGATGACAACGGAGGCGGCTTGGATATTGAGTCCTGTGCCGGCGGCTTGGATTTGTCCAACGAGTGCAAGTGGGATTGGTGAACTTTGGAATTGATCGACAATGTTTTGTCGCTGTGTTGATGAGACTGATCCTGTGATGGGGCCAATGGCGCGCTCCCCCAGTGCATTGACTACTTGATCTATGACGGAGCGGAAGTAGGAGAAGACAATTACTTTTTGGCCGCTTTCAAATGATTCTTCAACTAGTTCTAGTAATCGTTCTAATTTACTTGTTTGCATATCGGGCTCTGCATTAAAGGCTGCTCTGCGCATTGCCATAAAGTTTCCGTCGGCTACGGCATCAATATATTTTTGTTTATCAACGCCAACCCAGTTGCAGTATTCGACAACTTCGATGAGTTCGGGAAGTTCTTTGAGTACTTCTTCGGTGTTGCGACGTAAGTAAATTGGGGCGACAGTTTTTCTAAATGATTCGGGGCCAGCGGCGAGCGCGACACGGTTGAGTTCACTGCCCATCTTTGGGTCAAGCAGTGTTGCAAGGGCGATGAATTCATCGACTCTATTTTCAAGTGGTGTGCCGGTGAGGAAGATGACATTTGGGGAGCGCTCGAGCCATTTAGAGATTGTGCGCGTTCGGCCAGTGGAGATGTTTTTGATGTAGTGGGCTTCATCGACAATGACTGTGTCAACGCCGAGGGCTGAGATTTCTTCTTGGGTGAGATCGAAACTTTTTAGGGTGTCATAGGTTGTGATGGCGATACCGCTTGAATCAATCCAGTTTTGCAGTGAGGTTTTGTGATCTTCTCCGTGGATTTTGATGATGGGAAGTTCGCTGCGTGTGCCAACTTCGCGCATCCAGTTAGTGAGAACACTGGCTGGGCTTACAACGAGAAAGCGTGTGGCACCTGTGGTGGCGCGATGTGCGAGTGCGCTAATTGCTTGAAGAGTTTTACCGAGTCCCATTTCATCGCCGATGATGACGCGGCCTTGGGTGAGTGCGAACTTTCCACCGAAGGTTTGGTATTGGCGAAGCGTTGCTCTAATAGTTGAGGTGTCGAGTTCTTGTGCGGCAATTTTGTCGAGGAGTTCTTGATTGAGGTGGCGATTAGCTGCGGTGTTGGGGCGAACGTTGGTGACTTCTTCAAGGATTGCGTAGTAATCACTGGAGCGTTTCTTGAACTCTTCGATAGGTTGCGCTGATTTGTTTTCAAGGGCTGTGATGCCAAGGCGTGCAGCGCCAACTAATGCCATGGTTACAGGTTCTCCCACGAGCATTGTGATCTCATGGAGTGCGTTGAGGGCGCGCTCTTTCTTCTGCGATGAAGTGAAGAGCCAACGCAGGCGAGAGTTGAGGGGTTGAGTCTGCGGCAAAGATTGTCGAATTGCTTGAGCGATTGGCAACATCTTGCTTGTTGAATTCTTTGTTGCTGCTCTCAGTTTGTCGAGACCTTGAAGATTTTCAATCAGGGCTGTATCTGCGCTAGTGAGATCATCGATGTCGATGCCATAGGAAATTGATTGGGCAACTGCTTGATACATCTGGTCTGCGAGCGCCTTGAGTGATTGCGCAGCGGTGAGTGTGATGCCGGGAATTCGCTCGAGTTGAATTGCAGATGAGTTATAGATTGATGCAACATTGGCAAAACCATATTTGCGAAGTGTTTCTATGCGTACTGTTTCTTCCGTTGCATCTTTGAGACGATCGACAGGAAGTTTTGCTAGTTCGAGTAGGACTTGGGATTCTTTTGCGTGGGAGGCTGCGGCTTTAGTGCCACTGATGAGAGTTTCTTGTTGCTTGAGTAAGCGTTCTAGATCGCGAGCAATTGCGTTGGCTTGCTCGAGGCGGGCCTTACTTTCCTTGAAGTTGATTCCCATAGGGCAAAACTAGGGCGTGGGGCTGACATTGGGCCGATTCAGCAGGAGGATTGGCTTCTAGAGCGAATTCACAACCATCAGCGGCCCTTTGTCGTGAAGGTCCAAACACCCGCAGCGGCCATATATTTCAGAACTTTCTTCGTATCTTTGAGCCAAGGATACTTTTTTCCCCACTCTTCAAAATTATCATTTGAGACCGCTCGGCCGTCAAGCTTTTCGACTAAGCCAAGAATCATGTCATCTGCTTCAACGCCTTTGGGTGACTGAATGATCAATTCAGCATCCAATAATTCATTCAATTTATCGAGTTGGCTTGGAAAAACGATATGTCTAAAGCGCGCATCAACAATCAATACAACTTCATGGCCAGGGAACTCATTATTTTGTGCCTGCTTACAACTCAACAATCTATCGAGGTCTGTCTTCTTTCCTAATGGTGTATTTACAGTTGCAACATTAGATCCGTCGACCAGTAAATAATTTCCACCAGAAGAAGTCTTTATAGCGCCTACGGTTTGAGGGGACTTATCTTGATTGTCGCCATCAAAATAGATTCTGTGCGCCTGGCTGAGAGTTTCTTCTAGTCTCAGTCCAAATTCTTGAATCTTCTGCAGGCTATCTTGGTTCGCGTTCGGGGTATCAGTCTCAAATAACTTTACGATTTCAGCGGTTTCGGAAATCAGCGACTCAACAGCACCCTTAATTAGTGCTGAAACCCTCTCGGTAGATACATGCACGGTGTTCGAAATGGAATTGCGTGAATTTTCAAAAATTTTGGGGATTGATGCATACGCAGCTTCTGAGAGTGTGTGAACCATTCGGCCTTTCATTCCAGATCCACGTTCCTCGGAGGCAATGAGCACAAATGGCAACATTTCTGTTTGTACTGATTTAGTAATCAAATCGACTAGCTGAGACCTCGCGGTTGTTAGCTCCACTTTAAGAGAAGACTTGAGAGAAATTAGACTTCCATTAGTCTGAGTTTCAATTTTAGTAACCAACCTAGAGATTGAATCCTGAATTAAAGAATTCTCCTCAGAAACTTGCAGCGCACCAAGCATCTGAACCGAATATCTCTCGGCTAGTTCACTTATGCCCTCGCGAATTGAATCCAATAATTCTGGCAAAATCTCTTCAAAATACAAGGTCCAAGGACCTAAGGAGGATTTCAGCATCGGATCCCAAATCCTTTTGAATAAATTTATTTCTCCAAAAGTTGGTGAGAAAAATACACCTCCACGTGTCAAAGTTGCTCTTAATGTATTCCAATAAAGCCTTTTTATTTCGTCACGAAAATCAATATAAATCGATATCTCTAGTTCTTCTTTAGGAAGAACTTGTGTCAAAAAAAAACCACTTCGTTTCTTTAATAACTCTCCGAATTCTTCCTCGAAGAGTCGCGTTGCCGTATGTAGTTCTTTGGTTAGTTCACCGATTGTTTCTCCAAGAACTTTGAATTTCTCAAAATTTGCTTCATTTCGCATTGCGATGCTGGTGATTTCCAAATCTTTGAACAGGCTCAAACCATTTATTACCTGTAGTAATTCGTTATATATCCGAAGGACAAGCACCCTAGGGCCGGCTAGCAGGACTTGATCACGGAGCTGTTCTCGCAACGTGACTATTCCCGTCGCTGGCAGCGTCGTAAACCGCACCTGATCTGTTACTTTTCCTTGCTCTCTTCTCCGAAGATTTAGGTAATCCTGGGCTGACACTGCAACTTTCCGACTTTCGATAATTGCATACCTGATATTCGTTTTTTCAATTTCTGTTTGATATCTACTGGCTAATTTTTCAGCGATTTTTTTCAATCCACGACTAGTAACTTCAACAGCGTGAGCCTTGCGAATTTCTCCGTACTCCTCACTGCTTGCTTTACTATCCAAGTGTTTAAACATTTCATCGGACATATCAAGCTGATCACAGTGCGTCGCCACGAAAGTTAATGCATCTTTCTTTCCGGATTCCAAAATTTTGTCCATAAAGATTGGTGACGTCAGAATTTCCTCAACGCCTTTTGGAATTTCGCGCTTGGGATGAAATACGATGACGATGAATTTTGCTGAGTGCAAGAAATCCAACGTCATCTTCTCACGTGCAGGATTAGAATCATTTAGACCCGGAAGATCAACTAACTCAGCGCCATGTGCGATTGCTGGAAAATCGCCCTCGACAAGAACGCTATCGACAAGCGGCCATATCTGGCCTTCGGTTTCAGTTTCATCTTGGTTATCCGGTATCACTATGTACTTTGAAAGTAATCGTCTAATTTCTTCCACAGATTTCTCTTCAAAGCTTCGAGAGTGTTCTACAAAAGCAGCCTGTGCGGTATTCGGCAATATTAAATTTGAACTATCAGCAGTTTTCAAAAGCCCAGAAAACTGAATTGAACCATAAACGGCTTCCATACGACTGCGCAGAGCCAAATCACGTAGGTCTTGCTTGCTTTCAGATTTGCTAAATTTGCTATTTTCATGCTCATTATCTTTTGTACTTTCGAATTCAGATTTGAGTTGAGTGACGAAGTTTTCAACTTCTGCTAGCCAAGATTCTTTAGAAGTGAAAACGATGGTGACTTTGTAATCTTGGCGGGAAGAATGTTTAATTCGAATTATTCCTGCAGTGCAAACCTTGCTTCCTGAAGTTGGCAATATTTCTTTATCTATGACTGCGTTGATTAGAGTGCTCTTACCGTGACCCGAATCGCCTAACAGAGCAATTGTGATTGGTTCGGGGTTCGCTATCTGTGAGCGTATTGAATTTGTACGCGTAACTAGATCTGAAAATTCGCGAGAACGATTCGGTATTAACGCTTCCGCCTCTTGGATTAGCTCCTTGGCCTTGAGATTGACTGTGTCTATTGCCGAAAGAGCATTCCTGAGCAGATTTTCATTGTCGTTCATGAAATATCTCCTCCTCGGCTACCGTAATCAAAGCGACCTAAAATTTGCTTTCATATTTTGTGGATCTAAAGCCCCAGAGTAATGCAGCATCCGATGGTAATTGTGTGACCAGTAATTGCCAAACCTCTTTCTCGGATTGGTCAGCAAAGAGGGGTTGGGCTGGGTAGGAACGCGCAGGCATGAGATAACCGTAGGAGTTAGGGGCGGGTCTTGTCACTGAGTGGTGTTCTAAATCGGGGTGAACTCCTGAACCCACAGAATACTTTTCTTGAACTCCTGCATATACCCCCTCTTAAGTGATGGGTTTTTTTATGTCTGGCAAGCGACTAAAGTCTGAATATGGAGTAATAGTTTCAGTGGCAATTCTTTGGAGTAGAAATCGCCCATCCCACATATTGATAAACCATCCAGCCTCTGTAAAGGTAATCCCATGCTAAATAAGAAGACTGTTCCGCTTATTACTCTCATTGCCCTAGTGACAGGCATTCTTCCCTTTTCGATTTCTCAAGCTGACAGCGGTACGCCTGCCAAGATATCGGCATCAAAGACCGTGACTGGAACAAGAGCGATGGTGAAAGTCAGTGGCGATGCACCCCTATCTGGACCACTGTGGACTGCCAAGATTCCGACAAAGATGAAGCTTTCCAAGAGTTATGGTGAATACAGCGGAATGGTGAACTTCAAATTGAAGAATGTTGCCTCAGGTGGAGATGGAGAACAGAAGGATGATGTTCGAGTAACCATCGCTCTCTGGTCTGCCGGCGGGAAGGAGATTCAGGAGAGAACACTTTTTGATTGGAGCCCAGTCAGCAGTCTCACCAGTTTTGAGTACCGGATCTTTGGAGTAGATGGAGTAAAACCAGGAAAGTATGTGTGGGTAATTACCACATCTAGTTTTTCTTACGCAGGCGAAGGACAACTGAAGGTCCCAGTTTCAATCAGTTGATATTGAATTTCTCCGATGTAGTTGTCACTCCCCTCTGCTACCTTTTACCTAGGTCAAGAACTAAGCGATAAGCCCTTTAGCTTGCTTAGTACCAATCCGCGCATAACTCGCGCACGGTGGTTCTAAAGGAAGACCTGCCAGCGATGAAAGACACCGCTGGAAGAGCGGGTCTCCACGTGAGGTCCAGTAAGGACTATTTGTTATGCGCCCTATAGGTCTTTTGATATGTACAACTTGTTTCGGACTCACATCAGCAGGACATGGAATGCAGGTCTGCAGATGTGAAGTTTATAAACCGTATCCCGGAGTCGATTGCCCTAGCGGTTATCACTTGTGCATCATGTGTGCTTCATCTGTTGCAGGTGGAACCGGGCGATACTCGTGGAATGTCTGCGAAGTATGCTTGAAGTTCAATCGCAAGTTGGGAAGTACTTACGGTGTCAGCCTTCCACTTGGAAGGCATTCGATCATGAATGGGCTTGGGATTCCGATGAATGCTACGAAGAGGATTCAAGAAGAGGCAGCGAAGGATCTACTTCACTTCCTCGATGTGGCCGGAAGTATCTCTGATTGGGGAACGCTTCAGGCGCGGTTGCTCTTTGAGTCAGTGCCGATGTGGCGAAAGGAGCCATTTATTCTCACGAGCACTTGGGAGGCGAAGTTTCATCTCTCGAAGCTGAAAGCGACTAGTAGATCCGTGCAGGCATTTAAGGATTACTTGCGGGTGGACGATTTTGAGGAGTGAGTCTCTCGGTTGCAGTATCGTGCGCTGAATGCCGAAAGTATGTGAGGCGCGGCCCTCTTATAGAGCTCGCTAACCGGCATGCCTAAAGAAGCCTTGATGTTGTCTTCAAATTTACTTCCGATCATTTGATTCTCAATAATTTTCTTATATGCAGCAAACCCGTATTCAGCAATGCCCCACTCATATGAGCCACTCATAAAGTAGTGAGCCAAGTGAATATGAAGCCTCATGGGCCTCAGAGAATTTGCGCTTATCCTCAATCTTCTTCAAAGCGCTTTCAACGGCTGCTGTCGAAGTCAGGGTTGCAAAGAGCTTTACTTCCGTTTGCTGCTTCTTCTCCCGAATGAAATCCGTATACAGATCTAGATATTCCTTCTTTGTATTCGATGCCAAGGCAAAAGAGATGGTGTTAGCTGATCCTTCTCTAAATGTGGTTGGGAAATACATTGAGTAAAAATCTTGGCCATAATTATTCTCCTAGTTCTCGACTTAAGAATCGACACTGTCTCCCTCATCGCCACTCAACTCTTAAAAAGCTCTTATTGGGCGAACATTCTTAGTAGTGTTCTTTCCGTCTGCATATAAACCTGCATATGAGCTGCCAAGGGATTGGCACAATGCATAGTGATATCCCCACTCAGTAGACATCCAGAATGATCCCGAGCCGCCCTCGACCAAATACTTGTCTGTCATCGCATATTTAAAGAGCAAATCCATATCTCCACGCGAAGGAAGCGACCAATCACTCTTCCCGCCACCGGTGTAACTTCGCGCAAGATGTGCCGCACCCTGTGTGCACTTAGCAACCATTAAAGCTGTGTTCTGAACGCTTGTACCGATTTCTTCTCCAAGAAAAGATTCAATTGCTTCAAGGCCAAAAGAGCCAGGCTTCTTCTGGAAATTTCCGTAATCGCTTCCCGCGTCACACCACGTTACTTTCGGATCCTTAGGCGTTCCCGACCAACCATTGGGTGCTACCTCTAAATATCTGCCCCACGATTGCCGACTTCCCGCATCATAAAAAACAACTCCACCGGCTGGCCCTTTACTTCCAATTGGGCAACTGCCGTCGACAACACACGGTTTTCTAGCAGCCTGCGCTTGAGCTGGAGTTAAAACAACCTCAGGAACCTGCACTGCTGCAATATCAATTTTGGGGCGAGCACTCTGAAATTGCACATAGTTAGGCCAGCGCTTTGTGATCGTGTAGCACTTGTCGCCAACCTTTGCAGCAAAACCATCTTCCTGAAGTTCCCAAACTTGACGAGGCCCTAATGAATATCCACCTGCAAAACTCACGCGGTAAGGAAATTCCGGATTAGTCAGCAGATTGGTATTTCTATCTGGGCAGTACACGTCGAAGGTCAGATTAAAGAACACAACACAATCACTCTTATTCTCCAACGAATAAACCCGGAAACCACTCTTTACGAAACTTTCAGCTTCTACATAAACGCGGCTCCTGTTAAAGCTGCAATCGTTTGCCGGACTTTTTGCGGGTGCAGCAGGAGCAGCGGGTTCCTTACCCCCAGGTGCCGCCGTCAAAGGCACACTAGCCGGCCACGCTTTCGTCTTTACGCTCTTCTTGACTTCGATATATCCGGTCTTCGCATTAACGCTAGTTCCGTAACCAGAACAATTAAACGCGCTCTTTATCGATTTGAGGATTCGATTCTCAACTACCGTCAATTTCTTCACCTCAGTTGTGGCGGTATTCAAGTTGATTGTCCAAAGCTTCACGCTATTTACATCGCTTGCTCCTTGGGCCTCTTCAAGTCGAGAGGCCGAAAGATCAATATTGACCACATACCTATTTATCAAGCTTCGATTCTCATTGAAATCGGAGACGAGCTTATTAATCTTGCTCAATTGAGCACTTGTGCAAACCTTCTGGGCTGCAGAAAGAGTCTGAGTGCCTGAGAGAAGAAAGAGCGAAGCCAATAGCAGCACAATCGATTTCCTCATATCAAAATGCTACTTCAGCTCAAGATAACTTATCGATATCAAATTCTTGAACCAAGGGTCTCGCTTGCCTTCCAGTCGTTGTGTTCCATTATGCATCTGTACCCGTGGTCTCGGAGGCTTCTTCAATCATCTCTGTGAGACTATCGAGTTCACGTGCTATTGCCTTTTTCATACTACCCATAAGGCCATCATTTTCAGAGAGCAAATTGATTGCTCTGGTGTTCTTTTGCATCAAAGTCGTGAAGGAATCAATACTCTGACGTATTCCACTTACCGCATCTTCAACCGATTGCGTATTGAGTTCGCTATTCCCTTCACGAATGCACATCCATCTGGCCCAAATGTAAGCAAATCTGATCGCATTTAGATCAGGGTTTAGGGAGTCAACGACAAGAATTGCTCGCCCATTTGGCTTTTCATAGAAGAAGTTGAAATCATCGAGAGTTCGAGAATTTGATGGTTCACTAACAATGAAACCTACGCTGCAGCCTCGATTATCCATACCGAGTTGTAATTCTTCCATTGCCTTCTTATCGCTGATACCATCTTTTCTGAGTTTGCACTCAATTACAAAAGATTTTGTTTCTCCCCGAGTACTCTCAGGATTTATCGTGACAACAACGTCTCCTTCATTATTTCCACTGAGTCCGCTGACCTTACGCTTTCCAGGATTATCAGCAGTGTCGTTTTTTTCGCGTGCGAGTTCGCAGATAATGTCATAGAAAACATCCTCGAAGACATTTCCTCTATTTGCCTGCAATTTCTTTTCATCAGTGACTGCAGAGTCAATGCCTAGCGCACGAGTTACTTCTTCAAACTTCTCTTTGAAACTTGTGATTTCAGTTGTGAGGTGATCCTTGATATTTTTCTGCAAGAGATTGACTGTGCTCTCAGCGATATTGAAGTCCAACTTATCCGAAATCTGTGAATTTTGAGTCTTGGACTTAGTTTCAATCATTTGATCAAATTTTGTGAGAATACTTTCGGCGTTCAGTGGGTCAAATTGATTATCTAGAAGCGCTTTGAAACTTGTTCGCCATGTTGCCAATATTCCAGGCATACTCAATTCGCCCGTCTCTGCAACGATTTGTTCTGCAATGCTGTGCACACCATCGACGAGGCTCTTTCTCTTCTCTTCGATGTCATTGGAAATCTTGAGTGCAACTTTCTCAAGGGATTCTGCTGCGGCAGTGGTGTTCATCAAGCGCTGAGTCTCAACTCCTCGAGACAAAATCGAGTCCATCATCTGGATTTGAAGTTCGCGGGGTAATCCACGCAATGAGTTGGCTAATTCTGGATCTTGAATTATGAAATCTTGAATATGGACAAAACCATCTCCAACCTCGATGCGAGGACCGACGGCTGGGATTGAACTCTGCGGTGTTGTCATGGAAAAAGTCTAATCAGGCTCATAGCAGTGTCAATAAATGAGGGCTCTATCTGCTTCAAATGACCGCTCCATCAATCTGTCACTCCCCTGCCCTACCCTCGAGAGTATGAATGAATCACCATCCAACAAGTTCGTTGCCATGCTTGCCATTATTGCTGTGCCATTTGCACTTGGGGCCTTCGTGCTTGCATGGTCGCCATCGGATCAATTCCATAAATCAGATCCAGAATTTGATGGTTATGTGCAACCTAGAAGCGTTGGTGATCTTGTGGAGAAAATTCAAGCATCCACAGTTAGTGTCTTTTGCGACGTTGGAAAAGTTGGCGGCGGAATGGGAACTGCGTGGGCGATTGAACTAAAGAATGGAATGGATAAGAAGAATCCAACTACCTTGATTACAAACCACCATGTGATCGAGGACTGCATCGGCGGCAAGGGCACGTTGACTGTTGCAGAACTTTGGAAAGTTGAGGTTCCGGCATACATTGTGAAGTGGGATAAGGAAAATGACTTAGCTGTATTAGCAACAGGATTGAAGTTGAAGCCTTTGGGTTTATCGCAATCAGAACCCTGGCCTGGTTATTGGATTATGGTCTTGGGAAGTGCGGATGGGTATGAAGGCTCTGTTTCATTCGGTTCGGTTCTAAATACAACTAATACCGAAATTTTCATTACGGCAAATACTTCACATGGAAACAGCGGTGGCCCACTTATCGATAATGAAGGTTTGGTGGTGGGTACAACTAGTTGGGGCCATAAAAAAGAGCAATACAACGGAGCAATGTCACTCAATGCTATGTGTGAAAAGATCTTGAAGTGCGATGGTGAGTTCTATTGGATTCGGGATTAGGAGACTCAATGCTCGATGACGACCCACCCTTGTATTCAGAGATCCTTCCTAACCTCTGGCAAGGTGGCACCGATGATGATGACCTGGTTCATAAAGGTTCAGGGCGATTGCCAATACATGGTGATTACAAAGAATTTGATGTTGTTGTATCACTGAGTGCCTACTCATTGCCTATGGGTTGGATGGTCAAGGAATATCGATTTGGGTTTACCGATGGACCAACGAGTGATGAGATTTATAGTGAACTCGAGAAAATAGCTGACTATGCCTATCTTGATTGGAAGGCAGGTAAGAAATGTTTGGTGCGCTGTCAGGCAGGGATGAATAGATCAGGACTAGTCGTGGCACTGCTCTTGATGCGCGATGGTATGAGCGCAGATGATGCGATTACTCTGATTCGCAAGAAACGAAGTGAGTGGGCGCTATCTAATGAATACTTCACTCGGTATCTGCAAGGTTGGAAGGCTAAAAGTTAGGGTTAGCTACGTAAGCAATCGGAGATGTTTTGCCATTTGAGAAGATAACTCGGGCTGTGTGTATTTGTATCGACCCTCGATAAATCCTCTCAGGTCGAATGAGCATTCTTCGGCTTCTTCTAAACCAATTGTATTCTCGACTCTTTGAATCAAGTCATGAATGAGTTCTTGCAGTGCTGGGGGCACATCTGCGAAGGTGAGTTGTTCTGACTCTTTCAGGCGTGCGCGAGCTTCTTTTCTCAGTTGCTCAATATCTTCATCCGTTAAATCTGGTAATTCTTCATCGTCGTCATCGTCATCGCCATCTTCGTTTGAGTTTCGCCCTCGTGGATGCACCCAATCTTGTCTTCGATGGCGTTCAAAGAAGTCACTTTTGGTAAATGAATTGGCGCTACTGACTTCACTTTCTAGCGCACGAATAAAACCATGATTATCTGTATTAAGTTCAATTCCTAGCTCTATCAAATCTGCGTAATCGGTCATCTTATGAAACCACTTGTCCATAAGATCATCAGAGACATGCATCATCAACAAGTCTTCATTTATGGCTAATTTATCGGTGAAGCCATCTCTGTTCATTCGCCGTAGTAATTCAAATCCAATCGGATCTACTTCAACTAGCCAAAGAGTGAAGGATTCCAAAATTTCATACAGTGTCCCGCGAATAATCAAGCCTTCTAGGTTTTGAGTCTTCTCTTTTTCTTTATCAATTTGCTGGTCATGATCTTGGCGGTATTTACTTTCTAAATAGATGTAAGTATCTTCACCTAGTTGATAGATCTGACGCAGGTTATAGACCTCGGCAGCATCTCGTGTTGAAATCAACTTATAGGTAATAGAAAGTAGGAGTTCACCCTCAAGGATTTTTGAATTAGTAATGGAATTTGATCCATTTATTTTGTAGTACCTCACATCGCGCTTTGACTTACTAAAGCTATAGATTCGAGGTAATTGACCAGCACCATCGGTGCGAGCGCGCTCAATATCTAGTTTGGCAATATCGAGACCTTTAAAGGCATGAAAGCCTTTGCTCAATGGTCCGTTCTCATTTTCTGCCTCTAACAAGGCATCAGCGCTTCCATCGAAAGAATAGACAACTTCATATTCTTTGACTTCGTCATACCTAAGGTATCTATTTGCCTTTTGAGCAGCATCAAACATTTCTGTTACGACTTTGTAGTCTTCGGGAAGAATGTCGATGATAGATAGATTTTCAAGGCTCGTATCCTCCGGAGAAAGAGCGAGCCATTCTCCGTCAACTCTTGTGAATGTTCCATATTTTTCAGTTTGAAAAACAGCCTGGTAGACATCATTTGTTGTACTTGAATAGACCAAGGACATATTCTCAACTGGATAGTCTTGGGCGTCAGAGAGTTTCATAGCGTCTCTTCATCTTCAGGAAAATAGGAATCTGTATTCGGATCTTCTTCAGCAACTTCCATAATTTTGCGATAAGCAGCAATAACCTCAGGTGAATACTGGTCTGGATCTAATTCAGTCTCTATCTCGGGCTCTTTTTTGTCATATTCGCGCAAAGGCATACCTGCATTCGTTTCACTCACATTGCCTACTTCGATTTCAGGAATCGATGCCATTGCTCTCTCCAGTGTCTAGATCTGCCTATTTCTAGGTGGGGAAAATATAACAGTGGGGGCTGACAAGCCCCTTTTAGATGTCTGCCCTCACTGCAATAATTGCCCGTATGGCCGATAAAGAACTGACACCCAATCAGATTGAGTACTTATCGTGGAGAGTCATGGCCCACATCCTTGAGCGAATAGATGGCGATCTAGTCATAGCTGACTTACAACCCGGTGGTGGGCAATACGACTGCTTATCTCTTGTGACATCTGAGCCAGATATTGTGTTGATGCTCAACCGCAATGGAACATCTGCAACAGGTGGCGGTGAGAGCATCCATGGGATTTGGGAACGCGCAGCCATTGAAGATACGGACGAGGCTGCGCTTTATATTCTTTCAGAGCTTGGGTTATATGTTGATGAGGAAGCGGAGAAACGTAATAAGGATTTAATAGTTACTTGTAATCGAATTGCATATTGGGTGCGCAAACTTTCTAAAGGTTTAGGTAAAGCGCGATGCTGTTGGGAGGATGGTGCATACGCAGTTGGGCCAGCTAATAGCTTGTTAGAACAAGTTCGCATTCCAGATTCATGGAAAGCGATGGATGCGCCTTATCGCGGATCTGACTGGTCGGCGCTTATTTATGCAATGACTCTGCCCGATGATGAAAGAATGAACGACAGAGTTGTTGGATTAGTAAATATGAAAACCGGTGAGGCAATACTGGCTGATGGAAGCAAGTGGGAAGAATGGAGCGAAAAGATGATTGTGCTTCAAAGGATTGTTCCAACTGATCGCCACATTGGCGGGGAGCGAAAGAAGTTTATTGAACTTCCGAATCCCCATCCTGATGGCGTTGCAGCCCTTAGAACACTCAAGAATTTCGATGGATATAAAGTCCTGGGAGAGGAATTGACCTTTATTGCTCATGCAATTGAGGAGCAATGGTATGAAGATAAGTCATTTCCAACAGATTTAGATCAACTCAAAGGTGCTCTCTTTTATATGAATCGCAAGATGCACTTTGTGGATGGATATCCTGATAAAGACGATGTTCCATTCTTGGAATCCTTAGTTAGAGCGATAGAGGCCGGCGAGAAGTAGGTTTTAGGAATTCGCAGGCCTATCTTTATATTTCTCTTCAGCCGCAGCCATCGCTTCTTCATACATGTTGAAGTAAGCATCATTGGACTCCGCGCTATCGAAATCATCATAGAGTTGTGACCACTGTGCATAGACTCTTTGAAGAATTCTCAATTTTTCGGGTCTAGGAATTGTCATGATCACTCCCCTTTCTTTGGCTTATCTAGTTTTTTCCATATCTGCTGTGCATAAGAATCAATCTCGGTATCACTCATCGTGGAAATATCTTTGAGCTCTACAACTTTAATTTCACTACCCAGACCTAAGTTTCTCTTTATGTATCGACCCTGCCAGCCGCATTGAATGCATCTGCGAGTTGGATCTTCATCTGAGATACAGCAGCCGCCAATGGCATATTTCTCTTCATCGAATGGCTGCATGGGTAGTCCATAGATTATTTCTCTAACACCATCTGATGATTTACAGTTTGGACATTTCATTTTTTGCCCTCCAGTGCTCTTAGGATCTCTTCAGCAAAATCTCTTTTTTCTTCAGCGCTCATCGCATTGACTGGTGTGGGGACTTCGACAAATAGAGCCTTGTCATCACTTCCTGGGATTTGCTTCATATATCCAATGTATCGCTGGGGGCTGACATTGGAGACTGAAAGGGAAAGTTACTTCTTCTTATAACCCTTTGGGCATGCTGGGTTAGTTGCCGTAACTTTCTTTGTTGTCTTGCCCTTGACGCAGGTAATGCTCTTCTTAGCAATTGGTGCAGGTTTAGTTGTTGCTTGCGCAGTTGCTTGTGGGGCTGGTGCATCTTGGGTTAATTTCACTTTGATGGTTGGAGATGAGAAGGTGAAATTCCTTGCACTCAGGTATAGCCATTGACGAGCGGCATCTTCGCGCAATGATTCAGTGGCAATATCTTGCGTTGAACCATCGGTGGAGACAACTGAAACTTTTGCTCGTATTGGCGCACTCGTGAAGCCATAGAGGCATCGCGCAAAATCACTGCGAAGAACTAGATCGTAGGAGCCCTTGAACAAGGTCACGCCGTCGGCTAAGTGATGTGCTCCTGCAACTTTGTATGCGAGTTCATCATTTTCAAATACAGGAGGGCTGGGAAGATATGTGGGTGCATTGGTGGTGACTAAGCCTTGAAGTTTGCTTTTATCATCGAAGCATTTACTGCCAGTTCCACTTCCTGCTTGCGTGCCAAATCTCCAGATTGAACTAACAAGTGGGCCTGATTTTACGAGTTCCTCAAATGCTTGGAAATCCCCCATCGCCCATTCTGGGGCTGGTCCGGTATCAACTGTGTCGTTACTTGTGAAATCTGTTGCAGCTAATTGCTGTCTGCGAGTTTTCCAGTACTCCACGATTTTGGGATATTTACTGAGTTCACTTTTGGCAACGTAGGCATAAATCTTGGGAACATCGATTGGATCTGCTTCGACTCGAAGTATGTTGGCAGTTGTTGAAAGTGGGGTTAGTTCAAGGCCCACGTTCTTTATTCGGCCAAAGAGAAAACCGGTAAGTGAATTATCAATTCGCACGGTCAGGGCTGCGCGTGCTCCGGGGGCGAAATCAACTTTCTTCGCACAATTTTGTCCTTCTACCCAAAGACAATCTTGGTTTGTGGCGCTGCTTGCAACGCGATTGATTGGATAAACCCTCGCGCGGAAACCTCGGGTGAAGGCACATGGTGTGGTGAGAAATTGCGTGCAACCCTTGTTTTGATAGTTTTGCAAAGTTGCACTCACTACTACTGCATATTCATCAGCGCCTGATGAATTCAGGGATTCTTTTGCGTTCCACACACTTGCAGAAGAACCTGCTGGAGAATTTCGAACTGTGCTCGCTGGATATTTCACTCCTTGTAATTCATATCCATAGGTCGCTTTTTTCAATACACCTTGTTTATCCGAGACTTCTAATGATTCGATACACATTTCTGTAGCGGTGGGCGAACATGGCGGCAAGATCATTTGCGCAAAGATGGAATCTGAGCCGGCGCATGCTGCATCATCGACAGATGAGCAGGAGACGGTGCGGGTGTAGATACCGCTGGTGGCACCTTCGGCGTATGAAAAACCTGTGATGTATGAAAATGTTTCGATCAGGCTGTCATCACTGGATGAAAATCCAATGGAGGGCACAGTCGGCCACGTACTTGGCAGCGACGAAGTTGCAGAGTGTGCTGGAAGGATTCCGGTGACAACAGATGCTGCAACGCTGGTGGAGAGAAGCAGGGTGAAAATAACCCTCATGCTTTTTCTCATTGGACTCCCCGAATAACTCCCGTGTTTGTTGGTGTGATTGTAGAACTTATCCTGGGGTTATCACTGGTCTGTAGCGCCACGTTGTTCAGTTATTACGCAAAGTAGTTAAAACAAAGTGGCCCCACGTAACTAGCGTGAGGCCACTCGCGGTGCGTACCGCTGGCGGGAATCGAACCCGCTACCATTCTCTTAGTTATGGAGTCGCTCTATCCATTGAGCTACAGCGGTACGCAAGGCAGAACCTAAATCAGTTGATACAACCGATTTAGGTTTTTTGCTTTTACTGTGGATATCTAGGGTGCTATTTACTTTCGCTAAGACAACTCATCTAGGCGTTGATTAGAATTGAGCAATGAAGCATTGGATTGCAATAGTTGTAGTGGCGCTGGTGCTCAGTGGATGTTCTCAAAAGGCTGCATTCGAAGAGATGGTCGATGGCACCTGTACAAATAAGCAAGCGCAGTTAGTTGAAGAACATATTTCGGGGCAGATAGATGCGATTGCAAAAGAGGAATGGGATTCTGCTTACTCATTCGCTTCACCATCTTTTAGAATGGCAGTCGATATTAACCGCTTTGTTTCCATCATCAGTTCTGAGTATGGAATGCTCGTTGAGAATCAGGGCTATGAGTTCAATGGCTGCACTATTACTAATAACGAGATTACTCAGGAGGTTGGAGTCACGAGTGAAAGTGGGCCAACTAATCTCACATACATGCTCTCGGTAAAGGAGTCGGTTCTTGGGGTTGATTCAGCCGTTGTTGGTGAAACTGATACTCAATTAGCTACTTAGTATTTCGAGCACGAAGATGTGACCACATATTGATTTTGAATATTGACTTACACGGATGCAAAAATCCCCGCTAACACATGAGCACTTTCGCACTCAGTATTAGCGGGGATTTTCTAACTTGCTAGATTATGGCAACCAGGTGAAGCGACCCTCACCAGTTCTCTGTATATAGCGTGTATCAGTTGATGGTACCTCTGGTAGGCCTGCGGCGTTCTTTGCAAAGCTCAAGAGATAGTCATAGAGAGCCTGCTCGTAAGAGACTCCAAATGCAACCTTGGTCAATTTCACGAATGTTGGATAGTTATCTCCACCATCGGCAGTGAATTGATTTGTAACGATTGTGACAGCTGGCGCACCTGCGACAACTGCTCCATCTTTGACAATGGCGCGACCATCAGCGAGTGTGATTTCCTTTACTCGCTTGCCAGGTAATGTAATTGTTCCGGCATAGGCATCTCCTGTTGGCGTTGAGATTACAGTTGCACTCTCAGTACGTGAACACGAAACCTTCATACCGCTGATTTGAAGGAACTGTCCACCACCTGCTGTGCTGACCGAACATGATCGCTCGAAAATATCTTTCATATCTGCGGCGCTGACATTTGTCACCGCAACAAGGCGATTATCGAAGGGAAGTAGATCAAAGGTATTGCCTCGGTTTATTGCCCCGACAAGACCATTTGTTGGAAGTGTTGTTCCACCACCTTGTCTAATTCCACCACCGTTTTGTACGGCAACGACAGGGTTAGCACTTCCGGCCGCAGGTAAGCCAACTGCTGCAGCTCGTGTGGAGTATGCCTGCATAAATGCATCAGTAACTAAATTTCCACCATTGGTTTCTGCAGTTCTAACTCCAAGAACAGTTGCACTGCCGCGATCTGTGGCAAATACGATCTGACTTGAAGCAATTGACTTAGAAAATCCAACTAAGCAAGCGTTGAGTGGCTTTTCAACTGAATCAACGATGCGCTTATCTGGGTTGACGACATCTTTGATAGCAAGTGAGCCAGCAACAGTAGATGCTGGAACAACGCGTCGTGGATATGAAGTGGTTTTGTTATATGAGCTCAACTTGCCATCTTCATCAAATGAGACATCGAAGCGACCGAGGTAGTTGTAATTTCCTTTAGTTGTAATCAGTGGAACATCGACGCCATTGGCATCCTTGACCATCTCGGGATACTTACCGACAGCCTTACCTTCACCTGGAATAACTTGAATGCTTTCGGCAACATCTGGGCTAGTCAATAGATCATCTCCACCACCGGCGACAGCGACATCCACATTCTTCAACAGGGCTACTAGCTCCTTGTCGTATGCAACACCTTGTAGGTGGCTAACGAGAATGATCTTATTGACGCCCTGTTTTTCTAGCGATTCGACCTGCTTATTGATTAACTCGGCTGTGGCCTTGATATCAATAGTTGTGACTTTAGCTGTTCCTGGTGAAGAGATTGTTCGAAGGGTTGGAGTAATAGCACTGACAACTCCAAAGATTGCACCCGTTGTGTAATCCTTGTGAATGTAGGACTCTCCAACTTTCTTACCAACAACTCTTCCACGAAGAATCGGCTTTGACTTTACGGACACTGATGAAAGATCAGTGTTAGCCGAAAAATCTAGGTTTCCTGAAATGAACTGATAGCGAACCTTTTGTGAGAAAGAGTCGATATAGCGCTTGAGGAATCCTGTTCCATAATCAAATTCATGGTTTCCTAAGATGTGAACGTCATAAGGCATCAATGATTGTGCGAGACCGTCATATACAGGGATAGTCGAAGTGGGATTTGCAGGCTCTGAACAGATTAAGTTCTTGCTAGCAAGGAATGAATCTCCAGCGTAGACAGAGAGCACAGCATTATTTGCTTGCTTGGCTGCGGAAATTTCTCGCTTCATCACTGTTGAAAATGCTGCAGCACTTCCGTAGATTAATTTTCCTTGTGGGAGTGCGTAAGACTGTTCGGGCAAAAGAGCAGATTCGCCATCGTTATTATGCAAAATAGTAAGGGTTACGGCTCTTCCTGAATCTGAGTACATGCTTGCATCAGCGATTGACATCGGAGCAAATAGTGTAGTTACTGCTAATGCCGCTACGGCATTCTTGATTTTCAAAGTGTCCTCCATGAGGTCTAAGTAAGTTTCGGGTGAACTTCATTTACTCTCGGGAGGGGCCCTTGAGTCAGCGAGAGAGTAATTTTCAACCGTGAATATAAATGACTTACTTAGGTGAACAAAGATTTAACTTCTGGCAAAATATCATCGCCAAGATGTGAAAATCTCCCAGAAATTCGAATTCACTCGGGAGTGCCATAGTTGTAGGTTGCTCAAATATTTTTCTGCAGCAACTATCTATTCATTCGCTATTCAGTGGCTCGTTGGCTCACGATTGGCGATTCTTTACATTCAAGCGTTTTGCTCGCCTCTCCCTAACTAAGGAGAAACATGAACAAGAAGATCATTAGCGCAGTTGTAGGCACCGTGCTTGCATTTGCGCTTACATCAACTGCTCTACCGGCACAGGCCGCAACTAAAGCCCCTGCTAAAGCTACCTCCGCTAAGGATGTTGGCGGCATGGCTGCACTAATTAAGTTGGCACAAAAAGAAGGCGAACTAAACGTTATTGCCCTTCCTGATTCGGGCAAACTTATTACGGTGACTAACTCGTAGTCATAGAAAAGATTACTAATAGCGAGTCTCCGATGTGTCTCAGTACGGACACTGAACATGCAAAATGGCCCTTGGTGACTAAGCCAAGAGCCATCTTGTGTGAGTACCGCTGGCGAGATTCGAACTCGCGACCATCCCTTCAGTCAAAAGGGTGCTCTATCCGCTGAGCTACAGCGGTACGCAAGTTGAAACTTAGATGTACAGGACTAGATGAATATTTAGTTTTTCAGATGTTGTTGATAACTTCGGTGTTATGATTACAAAACTTCAGTCAAGAGGGTGCTCGTGCTAATCTGCAGCTCCATAGTCAATGGAATTGCAGATCTGCAAGAGTTACAGTTGAAAGCCCCGCTAGAGAAATCTGCGGGGCTTTCTGTATTCCTAGAAAAGTTCAATCTTCGTAATGATGGCGGGCTTGAATTATGTTGAGAGTGGTTTTATCAAAGGAATAAACAAGGCGATGCTCTAGCGTAATTCTTCGTGACCACAATCCCTCAAGACTGTATTTCAAAGGTTTAGGTAATCCAATACCTTTTCGAGGATTCTTCATGACATGATCAATGAGTTGCTGAATTTTTACTAACCTGTCGGGATTGTGCTTGGCCCAATACTCGAGATCGGCAATTGCTTGATTCGTGAAAAATATGGACGTTAGTGCAGGAGCTGCAGGCATGAATGAATCCTGTGCTTATTTGCTTCGAGCTTTTGTGGCAACGCTTTTCTTTGGGGATTTCTTTTCAGGTGTCTTTTTGACATTTGCTAACTTCAAGATTTGGTCAAGAGTCTGACCTTTCTTATATGTGACTTTCACGCCTTTGCCAGATTCAATCTCGGCTAGGGCTTTATCGAGATACTTTCGATTCGATGCGGTGCGCAACAGGAAGGCAGTCTCAATCATCGATTCCCATTCACTCTCGGAAACCAATACAGCGTTGCCGTTATTGGAAGTGATGGTGATGCTGGCTTGATCGGCGTTGACCTGCTCGATGAGTGGGAATAACTTCTCGCGTGCCTTGGATGCAGAGATGATCATGTGGACTCCTTTAGTCTTTGGCAAGACTAGCACCTTGTACGACATCTTGTACGAGGTGTGCATAGAGCGGTGAAGGGTTTTGAGATCAATCTCCGTGCTTTAGCTAGTCAAATACTGCTAACCCCAAGGTCTAGCATCTATTGGATCTTCCCAACTTGGAATCGGTGCTTGAAGTGGCTGATCAATCCAACAGAATCTTCCATTGACCGAATCACTTTCGGTACTAACTAACTTGAGAACAAGATCCATTGCTTTCTTTGGATCATCTCCACCAGTTTTTTCTACCCAATCCACCCACGCTTTGTAATCTTTGCCGACTTCACCCAGTGCTTCTGCTTTGATTTTGATATCAGCCCACATATCACTTTGAACATCGCCTGGATGAATAACATTTGCAGTTACGCCAGAGCCTGCAATTTCGGCAGCAATATGGCGAGTGAGTTGGTTGAGTGCAACCTTTGATGTGCCATAGGCGCTATTCAGTGGCCCTGGTGGATGTAGCGCTGCTGCAGAGCTGAGATTAATGATTCGGCCCCACTTGCTTTTGAGCATTGCGGGCAAGAAATAGTGCGCTGTGTAATACGGAGCGATGGCATCGATAACTATTGTTTGAGTCCACTGGGCAGGATCACTGTTATGAACTAAATCGATGGGACCAAAGACTCCTGCAGCATTGACAAGAATTTGAACAACGCCATGTTCTTTTGATACTTGCTTCTCTAATCTTTCAATGAATGAAGCATCACTCACATCGCCTCTTATACTAATAATCAGAGATTTTTGAGAAGCAGAGAGATCACTCGTTTCCATGGCAGAGCGAGAGACTGCAATAACTTTATGGCCATCATCGGCTAGACCTAGTGCAATCTGTCGTCCAATGCCGCGGCTAGCCCCAGTTACTAGAGCAAGTTTTTTTTCAGACATCGTTCCTATTTACCTGCGCTCGTTTGAAGATGGAAAACTTCACGAAGTTCCGTCGAATTTACGATGCCCTCTGCATTGAACTCCATCAATGGATTCATCAAAACTCCCCAGCGATCGTGGACTTCTGAGTGCCACAAACGGTCCCAGGCTTCAACATTAGAAATAACTGAATAAAGAACGAGTACTGGATCGTTTTCAAAGATAGTTATTTCAGCGATACCTGACTTTTCAATCTCGGCTACTAACTCTCCCCAAATTTCATCATGGTGCTTCTTATATGTTGCCAAACCTCCTGGCTTTAATTTCATAATAAAGGCTCTTCTGATCATTACTTCCTCTTTCTAGTGCACTTGGTTTGGATTGTGGAGGTTGAGTTATTCATTTATTAATCTTATGAGTTCGGCATCATCGACACCGCTGACTTCTCGTGTACTAGCCCCATCTTTGACTATGACAATACGGTCGCACAAGGCTGTTAGTTCAGAAATTTCTGTAGATCTAAACAAAATACCTTTTCCCTCCGCCGCAATTTCTCGAACGAGACGGAAGAGTTCGACTTTGGCGCCGATATCAACCCCACGCGTGGGGTCATCGAGTAATACAAGGCCTGGGGCAATTTCTAGCCATTTTCCAATAACAACTTTTTGTTGGTTACCGCCTGAGAGATTGCCGACTCGAACATTGACATTTTCAGCCTTTATAGTGAATTTCTCAACTAACTTTGTTGCAGTAGCCATGAGTGCAGATTTTGAAAGAAGTGTGCTCCCCTGCTTGTATCCACCGACCGATACGTGAGATAAATTATCAGAAACACTTCTCTCCATCATCAATCCAACTCTTTTGCGATCTGCGGGAATAAGTGCAACGCCATCTCGTACTGAATTTTGAGGACTCAAATTTTCTTTTTCAATACCTTGTACCTTCACCGTTCCTGAAACTTTTGAACGTGCACCAAAGAGAGTCTCCAAAAGTTCATCGGCTCCAGATCCAATGAGGCCTGCAACTCCAACAATTTCACCGGCAGAAACATTGAGGGATATGTCAAGAATTTGACGGCCATTACTCAAGTTGTGAACTTCTAGGACCTTCTCTTTCTTTGAATAAAGATCGGCACTTCCTGCCTTCTTCCCAATTGATACTGATGATTTTTCACCGACAATTCCTGCGATAACGGTGGGAATATCTAGATCTTTCGCTGGCTTAGAAAGAACTAATGAGCCATTGCGCAAAATAGTTATCTGCTGAGCAACGTCAAAGACTTCATCTAATCTGTGGGAAACGTAGAGAACGGTTGTGCCCTGGGCTGGTAATAACTTCACCAAATCAAGTAGGCGCTTACTTTCGCGCGCATTGAGCGCTGATGTTGGCTCATCTAAAATAAGAAGTTTAGGTTTTTCAATAAGAACTCGGGCAAGTTCAATGAGTTGCTGATCAGAGAGGGTGAGTTCGCCAACCTTTTGATACAAATCAACCTCAAGTCCAATCGACTTCAAAACGGGTATCGCTATTTCTGCCATTTTCTTTTTAGCTATAAAAGGCCCGACTGTCATTTCACGGTTTGGAAATAGATTAGTCAGTACATCGCGATGTTGAAACAACCGCAATTCTTGATACATGATTCCGATTCCCAATTTTGCTGCCGACTGCACGCTAAAGGATGAGAACTTCTGCCCCATGACCTCAATGCTGCCCTCATCTGGGGTAACTCCACCCGAGAGAATTTTCATAAAAGTTGACTTACCTGCGCCATTTTCACCGACAATGGCATGGACTTTATTTGCCTCTAAATCCAAATCTAAGCCATTCAAGGCTTTGACTCCGCCGTAACGCTTAGCCAAGCCACGAACGGAGATCACGTTATCAATTGAATGGGAATTCATCGCGCGACCTCCGTTCGTATTTATGACTTAGTTATCTACTTTTATTAAGCAGATTCAGCAGCAATTGGCTTCAAATTCTTCTGCCAATTCTTGATATACCCCTTTACGATTTTGTCGTAGTAGGTGCGAGTTGCTGAAGGTGATGTTGACATCTTCTGCAATTTTGCGAATGTAAGTGGGGCTGAACCAAATGGTTCGGTAACGGAAGTTGCAGTAACAATTTCAGTTCCGGCATCGATAAAGCCTGACTTATTGATTTTGATCTTGTTACGGATGCTGTCAACCAACATGTAAACAGGAAGGTATCCCTGAATAAATGGTGTCTGTCCTAGGCTGATATGTGCAGTTCCATTTTTTAGAGCTTCAAGGTTTCCTGCTGTGAGGTCATAACCTGCACCGATTGTCTTAGATCCAGCTACTGCTGCATTGACTTTTCCGATGCTCTCAACATCTGGAGCACAAAGACCAACCATTGCAAGTGCATCTGGATTAGCTGCAAGAAGTCCCTGCCATGCAGCGAAGTTTGCTGCAGCATCAACCTTTACATCTGATGGTCCAATGATCTTAATACCAGGTGCCTTGGCGAGGCTTTCTTGAACACCCTTGGAACGGTTTTCAAGAACTGGGAATCCTGGGAAACAGTTTCCCATGATGACACTGCCCTTAGCACTGGCTCCGCCAATCTTTTCCAAAACCATCTTTCCTAGAAGACGTCCGGACTCAACTGACTTCTCGCCAACGTATGGCGCATTTACGCCATCAACGAATCCGTTGAATTGAACGATAGGTGTTCCAGCTTTGATAACAGCATTGAGGCCTTTCATCATGGATGCTGAAGGAACCGAAGTAGCAATTCCGTCAACACCAACTGCAGCTAGATTCTGTACAGCGGTGAGTTGAGCATCGCCTTCAGCACCTGCTGGGCCAGTTACCTTGAGTGTTATTTTGAGATCTTTGGCAGCCGCTTTGGCGCCTTCGATAATTTGATTTATAAATGGGTTACCAACTGCGTGTACGACGAAACCAATCGTGAGTTTCTTCTCTGCTGCTTGCGCAGGAGTTGCAACTCCATTGGCTGTCAGTACCATTCCTGTCGTAAGTGCTATCGCACTCCAACGTGCTTTCCGGCTCTTACTTTCCATCTTTCTCCCCTTTGTTATTCAAGCAATGTCCCTAATGAACAAGGTTGAATTCTATTTTTCTAACCTGCTCGATTTTTTCTAACTCGAACAATTTGATCAACACCAATTGCAAATAAAATAACAAGTCCAGTGACAAGGGTGCTCCACACTGCATCGATACCCAGAAATACAACGCCTACTCCAATTACGCCAACGATGAGTGCTCCGTAGAGCGAGCCCCACACTGTTCCTGCTCCACCTGATAGCGCTGTTCCACCGATAATTGCAGCAGCAACAACGGGAAGTAATAAGTTGGCTCCAGTTGTTGGATCAACAGCGCCGCGAAAACCAAGGAAGAGAACTCCGCCAATTCCTGAGA
The DNA here is from genome assembly GCA_945898065.1 of Bifidobacterium breve. Lineage (GTDB taxonomy): Bacteria > Actinomycetota > Actinomycetes > Nanopelagicales > Nanopelagicaceae > Planktophila. Next base: position 45,116 of record CAMDHH010000002.1, on the reverse strand, counting down.
CAAATCCCATGAGAGCACAGACAAGAATCTTTGTCTGCTTTATTGGGATACCTGCTAATCGAGCCGCTTCTGGATTACTTCCTATTGCAAGAATTCGATAACCAAAACGAGTCTTATGAAGTACTAAATGCAGAACTACAAATGCAAGTACAACAAAAATAAGAATTATTGGGATGGGAGTCTCGATATCACCACCGAGTGCTCTAAAGAAGATATTCGTAGTAATTTTTTCATCCGTTGGAACAACTGAACCAGACTTATTAGTAATAAGTGATACTCCCTGATACACCGATGCCGTACCTAAAGTGACAATGATGAGCGGAAGTCGCATGACAACTGTGAGAACACCGTTGATTGCACCCATTACTCCACCGGCGATGATTCCGATGATGATTGCAATCCACACTGGAACTCCTGCAATCATTAAAACTCCAGCGATTACAGCAGAGAGATTGAGAATCCAACCAAAGGAGAGATCAATTTCTCCCATTGACAGTAAATAAACGATGCAGCCTGCAAGGAGTGCAGATATTGAGTAGCTCGCAGCCAAGTTGAGAAGATTTTCGGGCTTGAGAAATATTGGACGCAAGGAGCCAACAATTGCAACAAGAAGAAGCAGCGCAAAAATAACGCTCGTCTCTTCAGGAAATTTGAAACGACGTGATTTGGAAGCACCGCGCATAGGCATCAAGTGCTCACCCTTCATGGAAGGTTTCTGGAAATGATTCCAGTCACCATTATTAAACTCTCATGTAGATTGGCTGTCAATGGGATTGCCCTAGAACTTCTACCTGGGGTAGCCGTGAAGGCTCAAGCTATGAGGGAACTCCACATTGCCTGCATAAATAGCCGACTCACTTGACGGAGTAGATAAGAGTCTTATTAGGCTTCTCGGCATAGAGATGGCAAAGGTGGGGCAGATGAAGTCAGTCCGTAAATTCGGGGTAACGATGCTTGCAGCCCTTCTCTTGGCATCGACTATGCAGGCCAATGTTGCACAGGCTGGCATGAAGATCTCACCAGATGTTGCAAGTCTTGGATTGGCATTCAAAGAAAATAATGAACTTGGGACAATGCCATCGGTTCTCTATGCTCAAGGCGATATCAATGTTAAAGAGAGTTGGCTGATATGCCAAGATCTCGCTGACAAAATTTGCACGGATGCTCCCGAAATGTTTGGCTATACCAATTGGGATATTTGTTCAGATACAACAAACATTGCGTGTATTGCCGAAATCTGGGCAGTCGATGCCAGCGGAAATAGAACCGCTGGACAGTATGTAAAGACTGCTCCCAATGATCCTCGATATATAGTCAAAGAAAATTCTTCTATCAACTTGCCTCAGAGCACAGGTATGGGCGCTGTGTGGAAACTGCCAGGTGTAATAAATAGCGCGGGCAAAGACACTTATTTTGTTTCTGTACAATCAATAATGAGCCAACGAAAGTCTTCGGGTACACCAGTTGCAGATATAAAATTAAAATTGAGTGACATGACTGCAGGAATTTTGCCAGTCGAAGAAATTTCGGGAACGTTCCGATTGACTACAGCCACCGATAATAGAGATGGTGTAGGAATCTACGGTAGCAATGGCAGGCAGTACGCACCCGATGGATCAACGTGCGTAGCAACTGATCTAAATGTCTGTCAAGCTATTCGAGAATTTCCGACAGGGTATCGATTTGGAATAACACTTCGAATGGGAAAAAAGCCTGAGGGTTGGTATCACGGCCGCCTCTATCTTCCTACAATTGTGACAAAGGATTGGAAGAGCGGCGCAGAAATCTCAATTGAAGCAGAGCCAGTAAAAGTACCTTCGCTCGATTTCACAGTTCCAAATGCAGAGATCCCTCAGAAGATTCGCGATTTAATACTCACTTATGAATCCTTTGGTGTACAGGGCGATGGAATTGGCTCAACAAAGATCTCTGAAATGCTGTCAGGGCCTAGAGCTTTGGCACTCGTTTCAGGCTTCGTACCTTCTTATAAAGATAAGGCAACAACGACAGATTATTACTGGTCTTTCAAAACGCTGAACTACGGCTACGGACAAGATGAATCAACGCGCAAGTGCTCTGATAAAAGTGGAAACCTAGCGGGATTAGTAACTACAAATGCTTTGGCATATGCAGCTGGTCCACCAGTATTTGATAAGGAAACTAGTTCACTTTCATACAAGGTTTCATCACCACACTTTGAAGCTAGCGGAATTGAGGCATCGGGATCTTATGATCTGAGCTTGCGCAGCGATGTCGCTCGTTGCATTTACGGATTTAGTAAAGCGCCGATTAGGGCTGAGATTTCGATTACTTCATCAGAGGGTGAGAAGAAGGTTGCAACAACTACTGTCAACGAGAAAAACGGATGGCTTTATTTATCGGCCAAAGGATTTACTTTCTCTACTCCTCTCATCAACGTGAAGTTATCCCAGGATGTAGTTATCGCGGGGCCAACAAAATCGGTTGCAAAGAAATCGATTTCTATTACCTGCGTGAAGGGAAAGACCAGTAAGAAAGTAACTGGCGCAAATCCTAAGTGCCCAACTGGTTATAAGAAGAAGTAAGGGTCTTACTTACTTCTAGAACTTCTATAAGCACGCCAGGCTCCGGTGCTTCCCAGTGCCCAGATAACCAGTAATGGCTGAAAGAGTAAACGTATGAAGCGTGCTTGATCGCTATCTAATCCGAAAGCATCGACTTTGTTGATGTATTGCGAAATGTTTCCCCAAAAGATTGCGACAAAAAATAGTGCAACTAAAGCGCCAACTTGAACACGGTATTTCCATAATGCAATGAGGCTCAGCCCTAAGACAATTTCGACTACACCAGATGCTAGAACTACAAAATCTGCATAATCTTTGAACAGAGTTGGAACTTGTGCTTGAAACTCTTGGCGACTCGTTGTCAGGTGTCCGATGCCTGCATAGGCAAGTGCGAGCCCAAGAATGATTTGAGGAACTCTTCGAAGAAGTTGCATGTGCGATAACTTATAACTCAACTAGTTTGAGGGCAGCCATTGCGCTGTCATAGCCTTTATCTTCTTTGCTTCCAGCACGTCCAGAGCGCGCGATCGCTTGATCAAGGTCATTACACATCAAGACTCCGTAGCCAATGGGCCTTGAGAACTTGAGTTGAACATCGATGATGCCTTGTGTGACACCTTGGCAGACATAATCAAAATGTGGAGTCTCACCTTTGAGTACTAGGCCAAGGGCAACGACTGCATCGAAACCTTTTTCAAATGCCTTTTGCGAAGCAAGTGGAATCTCAAAAGAACCTGGAACAAATATGACCTCAATTTTTCCTACCTTTGCCTCATCCAGTGCGCGGATAGCACCTGCGATGAGATCGTTGCAAATATCTAAATGCCAGGATGAAGAGATGATGGCAACTTTTGCATTGGGTAGATGCGGGATTGAGATATCGGGTGCGTGGCCAGCCATTATTTTCCTCCAGTTACTTGTGTTGAAATATGTCCAAGGCGATCTGCCTTTGTTGCTAAGTACTTTGCGCTAAATTCATTAGGAGCAATCTCAAGTGAGATTTGTTCACATGTAATGCCATTGCTAGTGACGGCTTCAATCTTTTTAGGATTACTCGTCAATAACTTGATAGAAGTCAGGTTGAGGTTTTTCAGAATTGAAATCGCTTCAGACCAATCACGCGAATCAACTTGATGGCCAAGTTCAAGGTTTGCATCGACTGTGTCCCGGCCTTGATTTTGCAGGCCATAGGCCTTGAGCTTTTCTGTGAGTCCAATGCCTCGGCCTTCATGATCGCGAAGATAGAGCACGTATCCGTAACCATATTCTTCGATAGCTGCAATAGATTTTTGTAATTGCGCGCCGCAATCACAGCGCTGTGAACCAATGACATCTCCTGTGAAACATTCGGAGTGGATGCGAACCAATGGGACTTTATTGCCCTGACCAAAGCGCATCACTACTTGCTCGCGATGTTTGAGGGATGGATATGTGGCAAGTGACCAGATGCCATTTTCTAGTTGAACATCTACCCACTCAAAATCATGGGCAGGAAAAGTTACGATCTTTGGAGATAGCGCAAGAGTTGCTTGGTATTCCTTAATTTGCGCAATTGAAATAATTGGAATGTTGAATTTGTGTGCAAACTCTTTGAGAACATCTCCCTTAGCCATTGAGCCATCTTCGGCAACAATTTCAGAGAGCAGCGCTGCTGGATATTTTCCTGCTAACTCGGCAAGTGCAACGCCTGCTTCGGTGTGACCGCTTCGTGTACGCAATCCATCAGGGTGTGCAATCAGTGGATAGATATGGCCAGGACGAATGAAATCTGTTGGTTGCGATTTTGGATTAGCCATGGCTTTGATTGTTGCGCTTCGCTCCGTTGCACTTACGCCAGTAGTTAGACCTTCGATGAAATCTATGGAGACTGTAAAAGCTGTCTTTCGTTTATCTTGATTATTTTCCACCATATAAGGCAAGTGCAATTCATGAGCACGCTGTGCAGTGATAGCAACGCACAAAATTCCAGTGGTGTGGCGAACCATGAAGGCAGTCTTTTCTGCAGTTGCATATTCTGCCAACATGATGATGTCGCCCTCGTTTTCACGATCTAGATCATCGATAACAATAACCATTTCGCCACGAGCAAAGCGCTCTAGGGCATCTTTGAAATTATTTTCCATCGATGGCCCCCTTAGAGATAAGGCGCTCAACATATTTAGCCAAGATATCTACTTCGATATTGATGAGATCACCTGGCTTCTTCTTGGAGAGATTTGTTTTGGAAAGAGTTTCAGGGATAAGCCAGACAGTGATTATCTGTTTTGCATCATCGATAGATCCAACTGTTAGAGATACTCCATCGAGAGTAATTGATCCTTGCGCAACAACATATTTCAAAAGATGTTCTGGGGCTTTGATATCAAATTGTGCCCACTTATCCCCCGGTAGTAATTGCACCATCGTTGCAGTGCCATCAACATGACCTTGAACAATATGGCCGCCCATGCGCATATCTAATGTGGCAGCAAGTTCTAGGTTTACAAGTGAACCAACTTCTAATTGAGCAAGGGAGGTAAGTGAAAGTGTTTGCACCATGACATCTGCGGTGAATGAGTCGCCAGCAATAGATGTAGCTGTCAGACATGTCCCATTGACTGCGATGGAATCACCCAGGGATAGGCCGAGTACTGACTTAGGAGCGGTGATTGTGAAAATTGCTGAACTCTCGCCGCGCGTGATCTCTTTTACTATTCCAAGTTCGCTCACTAATCCTGTAAACATTTAGCGCCCCTTCACTGCATAGTGGGATTTGATATCGCTGCCGCAGCGCTGCACAGAGATGAGTTCTAGATCAAGATGATCATCAAGGGTTGTAATTCCAAGGTTGCTCACGAAGTCTTTTCCTGCGCCAAGTACTTTTGGTGCCTGATAAATAACGAGTTCGTCAATATTTCCTGATTTCAAGAGCGCAGAACCAAAGGTGGGACCAGCTTCAACTAGGACTTGATTGAATTCTTCTTGAATCAATTGATTCATAAGATCTGGAATTGATTTGCTTTTGACTACAACTGTGCGAGCCGCGTTATCAAAGACCTTATTAGCGGCCGGCACTTCTTGCTCACCACAAACGATGCGCACAGGCCTTGCGCTATGACCGCGTGGAATCAGATGTGGGTTATCGACGATGGCTGTATTGGTACCAACCAAAATTGCATCAGATTGCGCACGTAGTAGTTGAACATCTTCGCGAGATTGCGGCCCACTAATCCATTGCGACGTTGAATCACTTGCTGCAACTTTTCCATCAAGAGTTGTAGCAACTTTCCAAACCATCAATGGCTTGCCACTTTGTACTTTATGTAACCAGGCACGTTGAACGAATTCGAGTTCGGCAGAATGGATATATTCAACTTCGATTCCAGCAGATCTCAGAACCTGCGCTCCCCCGGCTGCAATGGGGTTGGGGTCGCTCACTGCATAAATAACTTTTGCGATACCCGCATCAATGATTGCTTGAGTACATGGCGGAGTTGTTCCTGTATGCGCACACGGTTCAAGGGAAACAATCATTGTTGCTCCGCGCGCGAGGGATTGTGCGCCTTTGAGTGCAATTACTTCTGCGTGATCGGGTGAAATCTTTCGGTTATGAAAACCAGATGCAATGAGTGCGCCATCGGGTGAATAAATGGCAGCAGAAACATTTGGGTTGGGAGTACTCACTCCTAAGCCGGCAAGGCTGAGCGAGCACAGATGCGCGTAGGCGTCATCGATAAACAAGGTGCACCGATTCCGCTGTTATCTCTCATCCGGACTTTAACCGTCGGTCTCAGAGTTTCACTGAGTCAACCGCCCATTGGATATGTGCGGGTCGCGGACTATAACCGCCGGTTCGAAATTACATCGACCCCGATAACAACAACCCAATTCTAGCGCCTTTCACAATAATAAGAGAATCGAGAGATTCAACAGTATTCTCTGCGCTATGCCACGCATAGCAAAAGATAAAAATGGGTTTACACCGAAGACCTGCGTGCGCTGTGGCCTTGAATTTGAATGGCGCAAAAAGTGGGCTAAAAACTGGAACGAAGTGAAATATTGCAGCGAGCGTTGCCGAGAAAATAAATGAAGCGCATTATCTATATTCCCTTTGATCATCTGCATAGAAAATTTGGTGCACTCAAGGGTGCTAATCCGCAAGAAGATGTAATCGTTTTAGTTGAAAGTGCCCGTATGACTACGGGACGCAATTGGCATAAGGAGCGCCTCTTCTTTCTTATCTCTAGTGCTCGCCATTTCGCGCAATCGCTAGAAGAAGAAGGCTTTAGCGTTGAATATGTGAAAGCGGCAACAACTATTGATGGCCTGAAGGTTGTTGAAAAGAAATATCCCAAGCTTCCCATTGTTTGCGCTGAGCCATCTTCCTTTAGGCAATTCGAAGCGCTCAAAGAATACGGAGTGAGCTTTATAGAAAATGATTTCTTCCTCACACCCCGGCCACTTTTTATGGATTGGGCTAAGGATCAAAAGAGTTTCCTTATGGAAAGTTTTTACAGAAAGCAACGTGTTCGCCTTGGTGTGCTGATGAACGGCAAAGAGCCCGAAGGTGGTTCCTGGAACTTCGATAAAGAGAATCGACTGCCTCCTCCAAAGAAATATGAAGGTCCACCTTATTTAGAACATAAGTGTGATGAAATTGATAGTGCTGTTGCCACAGAGTTAGGTCATAAGCCAACGACTACATGGGCAACAACACGCAAGGGTGCGCTGGCACAGATGAAGAATTTTTTTGATAATCACTTTGACGAATTTGGACCGCTAGAAGATGCGATGACTAGTGAGAACTGGGCTCTTCACCATTCTTTACTTTCGCCTTATATCAATAATGGATTACTACATGCGAGTGAAGTTGTTTCTGGGGCAATGAAGGCCTACAAGACAGGATCGGTTCCTATTGAATCTGCTGAAGGTTTCGTTCGCCAAATCATCGGCTGGCGTGAATATGTCAACGGAATGTATTGGTTTCTAGGACCTGACTATCGCGAAAATAATGAACTCGGCGCAAACCGCCCGTTACTACCTTTATTTAGCGACCCCAATAAAACTTCGATGAACTGCATCAAGCAAACTGTAAGCGATATCAATGAACGTGCGTGGGTTCACCATATTCCTCGCCTTATGTTGTTATCTAATCTTGCATTAGTGACTGGGACTAACCCACAAGAATTTTTGGACTGGATGCGAGAAGTATTTATCGATGCAAGTGAATGGGTAATGGTTCCCAACGTTATTGGTATGGGCGTACATGCAGACGGTGGAAGGATGATGACTAAGCCTTATGCAGCAGGTGGTGCTTACATTTCGCGAATGTCTAACTACTGCAAGGGCTGTTCCTACAATCCAAAGCTGCGCATTGGTGAGAGTGCCTGTCCCTTTACGACTCTCTATTGGGATTTTCTTGATCGCCATAAAGAGAGTTTTGCCAAAAATCATCGAATGAGCCAACAGGTATTCGGTTTAAACCGTTTATCTGATCTACCTGAATTGAAGGTACGTGCACAAGAAGTTTTGAAGGGTCTAGAGGCAGGAAAAATCTAAATTGTTGCCTCTTGAGAGATTCGGTACTCTTTGTATTATGAATATGCGAAAGCTTTTCGTTCCAGCGGTAGCAGCAGTATTGCTTACATCCTTTATGCCACAAGTTGCAGATGCAGCCAAGGCTCCTAAGGTCAAGAAATATAGCGTCACGATGAAGAAGGCATACCTACCCGCTGCCCCAAATAAAGGTACAGATGATTATCGATGTTTTTTACTTGATCCAAAAGTCAGCGCAGATTCAATTATTCGAAGTATCGAATTTATCCCCCAGCGTAAAAATTATGTGCACCACGCAATTATCTTTCGCGTAACCGATACTGATCTCGTTGAAGCACTTGAATCAGATAAAAGTGGAATTGGATGGCCATGTTTTGGTGGCACAGGCCTTGGTGGAATGCTCTCATCATTTATCTCATCCCCATGGCTAAGTTCATGGGCTCCTGGTCGTGGTAAAGATATTTCACCAGCCGGATATGGAACTCCGATTAAAAAAGGCGAACGAATAGTTTTGCAAGTTCATTACAACTTGTTGGCTGCATCAGGTGGTGTACTTGAAACAGATCAATCAAAAATCCTCATCGACGCAATCCCAGCCAAGGGTTCAAATATCAAGCAATTAGGTATTGAACTATTCCCAGCTCCAGTTGAATTAGCCTGTCCTCCCGATGTCACTGGTCCCCTATGCGATCGCGATCAATCACTCATTGATCTTGCAACTCGAACGACTTCAAAGAGCGCCCTTGAGTCAGTAGGGATAAATGCTTTGTGTAGACAAAATCCCTATAAGCCAATTCCTTCATTGACCTCTCGTTGTGACAAGGTGATGAGATCAAGTTTCAACATCATCTCTGCCGGGCCGCATATGCATTTGCTGGGACGCTCCCTCAAACTAACTCTTAACCCAGGAACTTCGACTGAGCAAACAATTCTCAATGTTGCGAATTACAACTTCGATGATCAATCCTCAACCCTGCTCAAGAGCCCTATCGCCGTAAAAACTGGCGACACAATTCGCATTGAATGCACCTTTGATCCCACTCTGAGACAGAAAATTCCTCAACTAAAAACTCTTGAACCTCGATATGTCACATGGGGTGAGGGATCATCAGATGAAATGTGTCTCGGTATCGTTTCAACCTCTAAGTAAGCGAGAGAGAATCTTTACTGGCAATGAATTTCTGTGGCTTGCCACCCACTTATAACCAGAGCGGGCAATCGGGCCTGAAAATGTAATAAGAGTGGAGAGAACTTTATTTCCACGGCGATTGAGTAAGAGTGCTACGCCGCCAGCACCGATGAACTGGCCTTGATCAGTAATGACAAAAACCTCACGTGAACATTGCTCAAGGCTCAAGCCAAATCGAGAGAGTTCGGCTGTGTGAAAATCAAGAGGGGTAATAACTAGTTTCTTGCTGACCCAAGTAATTGAATTTTTGCACAATTGACATTGGCCATCATAGATAACAAAGATTTCACTCACTTTGATGATTAGCGAGAGAAAAAGTAATTAGTTCTTGTTTACGAATTCAGATGCGTGAGGGAAGCCATTTGCTTCAAGCTTCTCTGCGATATCTGCCTTGACAGCCTTGACGACCTTATGTGTTCCATCGCAATTCTTCTCTTCATCTCTGGTGTAACCGCATACACAAGCGCCCATGATTTCCTCTTTCTCTTGAAATGTTGATGCAATCTTATAGGAAGTGCAGAGTCTAAGCAGAATTTATTTGGCTAGTGGGCCGAGAAGATAGTTCGCAAGTGTGCTAGTTGGTGAACCTCGAGAGCCATGTTGGGCACTAAAAGATGATGTTCCATCTGTTCCACAGAGTGCGCGAATACGAGATGCGCCTCCCGGATGTGAATTAATCCATTGGGTGAGGTTATAAACATTGCCACTAATTGCTGACCAGCAACTTGTTTCAGAATTATTGGCTCGAACATCTGCCATTGTGTAACCAGATTGCGCAGTTGCTTCGGCTTTAGGAGTACTTGAGACAGATGGCTCTGGAGTGGGTTTTGCCGCAGCTGGTGCTGCTGTTGGAGTCGGTGTTGATACAGGAGCAGGCCCGCGTAAGACTTCTCCACGGATCTCTTTTTCACCGACTGCAATAGTAATTCCCGCTTTAGCACGAGATGTAACGAGGAATTGATAGATACCTTCTTCAGCAGGTGCCACATAGCGAGCAAGATAGAAGTAGTTAGTGCCGCCATATGGTTCATAGAAAGGCGAACGCTCATTTATTTTTATTGTGATTTTCTTACCTGTTGGTGAAGTAATAACGAGTTGTGGCAATTGCGCATTCTTTAGTGCGCTCTCAGGCTTCTTATCAACAATGAGGTACTGCACTGCTAATTGATCGCCTTCTTTGAGCGCAGCGCGAAATGCTTTCTTCTGACCTGATTTAGTAAAGGAGGCTCGTACAGCAAATGAGATAGTGCCATCGACTAGAAGTGGACCAGCCTTTGGTGTGGTGTCAGTATCGAGCAATTGCACTGGTTGGTGAGCAGATGCAATAGGGATGACTGCACCTGCCAACACCACAGTGATTAGCAGAAGCAGAGTGCGCCGCATCGGGGCTGCGACGTAATGGAGATTAACTTTCGAAATCACCACCACGCCCCGTTATCTTTCTGCGATTACGCTTTGGCTTCTCATAAACAAATATGAGGACAATTGTCGCAACGGTATAAAGCCCAATAATTGCGAAAGCTGCATTCATTAGCTACCGAGGACTGCCCAAGTAACAAGTGCGAAGATTGCGATTCCCATTCCAACAATTGCGATGGCAGTCAATGAGACAAGCCCGCGTGAATCTGCAATCTTTTTAGATAGCTCTGAAGAATCTTTTGTTCTTTTGAGATCAACTATGAGTACTTCTGCTTCACGGATAGTTGCATACTGAGTAATTATTGAAAGAATTCCAGTGACTGCAGCAACTCCGAGTGCGAGGTACTTAGCCCCATCACTGGCCTTTTCAAAAAGGCCTAATGCGGCGAGAACCATTACTGCGATAAGGACAAGTGCTGGAGCAACTTGAGCCTGAATAATTTGTGTGCGCTTCTGATTCCATAACTTCAATAGAGCTAATTCGTTCATCGAGTCAATCCATTCATATAGAAAACAAGACCCCGCGTGAGCCTTGGGATAAGGCTAAATTCTAGAGAGAGGTAGCGCCAGTCGAAAGCTGCCACGCGCTCATCTGGCTGAGCGAGGATGTAACCTTTTTCTGTGAATATCAATGCTATGAGAACTATTCTAAAAGCGGGCTCGAGCGTATTTGGGCTATCCGCCATATTCTTGATTATTTTTCCTCGCACATTCCTAGATTTACTTCAGCTAGAAACAAGTGATGGCATGGTCTGGTCAATGCGCATGATTGGCATAACTCTTGTTGCACTGACTGGAAATATGTGGAACAACTCGCAGCAACGCAATGATCAAAGAGTTGCAAGCGTTGCAAAGATAATGTGCGTTAGCGCCGCTGGCCTTGGAGTATTGACTCTGATGATCCCCGCACCATTAGCCTGGTTTACATACTTATATGCAGCAATTGGCTTTGCTTTCTCACTTGCTTATCTCATAGCCCTACTTCGGAAGTAAGGCGTTCATCGCTTCCTCTCCCCTTTGTCAGTTAGGTCAACTACTCTCTATCTATGGGTTTTTTCGCAAATTGGAAAGCAAAGCGCGCCGATAAGGCTGCGACTGCCACATTCAATCATCTTCAATTGATGTGGGAAGAAGATGTTGAGCAACTCAAGAAATTGATTACTGTATTTACTGCTGCATCAAAGGGCGAAGATTCCGTTCCTAATACCCTGATGCAAAAACCTGGTGAACATACTCTCTGGAGCGAGCGAGCAATCTTTCACGAGGCAGGACGCACGCCAACGCAATACGTGGGCGGATCTACTGGGGTCAGCATTCCCATTGGTGGCGGTGTTCGCTTTCGTGTTGGTGCAATGAAAGGCGCAGCAGTACCTGGTCAAGAATTACAGATGGATAAAGATGAAGGCATTGTCATGCTCACTAATGAGCGACTTATTTTCACAGGTCCCATCAAGACGCAAGAATGGCATTTTGATAAGTTGTTGATGCTCTCAACTACTCCTGATGAATCAGATTATTTTATAAACGTTTCTAACCGACAAAAGACATCTGGTGTGCGCTTTGGTCCAGCTACTGGTCGAGAGTTCAATCGATTTTTAGGCTCTGCTGCCGCAGCGAATGAATCAGGTTTTGAAGCAGTTCTCAAAGAATTACATGAAATGGAAAAACGTATTGCGATTGAGAAGCCAATACTTGCGCTACCCTCAAAGCAATTAGCGATCGAGTAGGCCTAAATATGAAAGATGAAAAGCGTGTGAGCAAGGATTCAACCCGCGAGTCTCATTTCCCTGCAATAGAAAAAAAGCATGGCGAGCCCATGAAATTTTGGTTTGCAGTAATGGCAAAAATCTCTGACGAGAAATATCCGCAGCAGATCGCTCACCTTCGCGAGAATTACGGATTCTCACAAGCCCATGCCAACGCACTCGTGATGTATTCGCGTGGCTCAGTCTCGGCTAAACGCTTTGAAACTCCAGCGCAGTACTACAAAAGTATTGATGCAAAACAGGCAAAGACGGCTCGTACAATCTTCAAGGCAATTTCATATAAATATCCTGATGCGCAATTAGTTATTGCTTGGAACCAACCGATGATGCACATTGATGGAAAGTACGTATTTGGACTATCTGCTTCGAAGAATCACATCTCAATGTCGCCATGGAGCACCGATGTGATCGCAAAGTTTGCACCGAAGATGAAAGATTTAGTTCTATTGAAGAAGACCATCCGCATTCCCAATGACTGGGACGTCGATGCCAAACTCATAGTGGCGATGGTGAAAGCTCGTTTAGCTGAGTAGTTCTTTTACCTCTGGATAACTTTTCCCTCTTTGTCGGTGACCTGTATGAAACTAACTACCTGCCCTCGCGCATTCCGGGAACCATTCGGTAGAACTCTGAAATATCCCAAGAACCTGCGGTGCTATTTTTCTTCGGTAAATTTTCCTTCATCTTTGATGTGAGGGTAAGGGTGTTGAGGAAATATTTATTGCCATTGCGAGTCAGATCCTTGAGTTCTACATTTACCGGAGCCTCATGGCGGGTTCCATTGGCACAATCTGGGTCGCAATCATTTATTGAGTAGATTCCTGTTCCCGTTGCACTGCCTTTAGCCCAGGTGGACCACTTAATGGAGTGCACGACTTCACCAAAATCGGCGCAGGTATTTGTTATTGTGCCAGGGCGTTGTTCTTCCAACTCGCATACATACGTCCAAAGTTCTGCAGAAGAGATGGAATCTGATGCAGGCAGAAATGTGCGCTCTGGCTCCAGTAGAAAATCTGTTTCAACAGATTCGTAATCTAGAGAACTAGAAATAGGCAGGCGCTCTTGTAGCGCACTGAAGGCAAAGGTCACTGCCCAAAATGTTAGAAATAGAACTATGGAAAGGAGTGCGCGCCGCGAAAGGCTCACTCCTCGTCGTCCATGATTTCTTCAAGGTTGGCAATGCGGCGCAGGATTTCATCGGATTCTTCGATACGTCCCTTTGAAACAAGGAGTTTGGCAATCTGTTGTTCTAAAAGTATTGCTAGATCCCAGTCGGTGTGACAAGCACTTGCATTCATAGAAAGTGCTTGGCGAAGTTCTTCTTCGGCCTCATCGGCTTCACCGATAAGAATCTTGGCGCAACCCATGCGATAGCGGGCCCAAGTCTCAAGGAGTGTCCTCTGGGAAGTAATTGCAAAGTCTAAAGTTTTTTGTGCATGGCGCATCGCTTCAACGCTATTGCCTAATTCAATGAAGCAAACAGCGATGTATTCATCGCAATAGAAAACACGCTCTGGCTCTTTCTCTTTCTTGAAATAGGAGCGAGCGCTTTGCAAGGCAGCGAGCGCTTCTGGATATCGTGCAAGTTGTACATATGCAGAACCAACGTTGTAATAATCAATTCCATTTGTTAGATCTGATAAATCCGGATCAACATTTTCTAACGCTTTGGTGTGGCACTCAAGTGATTTTTCATATTCACCTGCGGCATAGTAAAAACGGCCAGCATCTCGAAACATTTCAATTGATGCAGCAGCATCTTCATCTTTGAGTAATTCGGCTGCATCGAGTGCAACTTGGGCAGCTTCGCCGTCGCGATCTAATTTGCGAAGTGACCAGGTGATTCCTTCGTAGACATGGAGCATTCGCGATGTTCCAACGAATGTTGATTGACCTTCATAAATTTCGCGAGCGCTTTGACATAAGGCAAGTGCTGCCTTGTGATCCCCACGGTCATATGCCAAATGGCTAAGTTCAATAAATGTTTCTGCGCGCTCTGTTCCAACACTTGCTGGAATTTTCTTCCAGAGTTCTTTCTCATCGGGTTTGTTTTCTGTACTCACCGTGGCCTTTCTTGAGGCAATAGAGCTTCGGACGGAGTGGAGAAGTTACTCTGCGGGGCTGACAAATCAGCCTCAGGTATAGGGGCGTCCTGAGGGTGTTTCTTTTGGGGGAAGCGCAGAGTAGCAGAGAATTCGAACAGATGTTCGGGCAGACCAAGAGGCCTATATGGCGCGTTCCGAACCTTCACCGGCATCTCACCGCACATTCACTTTGGACATGCGCCCTGTTTGGCTCAATCCCCCATCATCTGAACATGGATCCCTTTCACTCACCATTTATCTTCAATGCTCCTCGCGATAGCGCTAAGGAGAACTCGCAATTCGAGGCTGATGAGCGGGCCCTCTTTAGTCGCTCACGCAAAGCGATTGAGGCCATTGAAATAGAACTGCGCCGCGAGAGAAGTTTCCTAGAAATCTTGTTCTACTCTCGCAAGCTTGGATAGCTACAAAATCCCTGCGCCAGTGTTTGACCGAAATTCATAATACATACACTTTCACCAAGCCATTTCTTTGAGCTCTGAGGTCGAAACTATTACTGCTTCCCCATTCGAGTTCCAGATATAGCGAAGGGAAGTTCTCATGCCTCAAATGCTTGATTTTCCAACGTGTTACGTCTGTCGTTCAGTCGACTTGGAAATCATCTCTAACGAAGAGTTTGGCCCAATGACTATGTGTTGCGAATGTGGTTATTCATGGATCGCATCATATGAAGAGTTGAGTTCAGATATCCGCGTCAATATCGCTTCATAAACTCCACATCTCAAGTTACTCGTGGTGGAAGTCTTCGCCGCGTCCTGTTTTGAATCGGTTCTTTTTGAATCGTTGGCTTTGTATTGCATGGCGTAGATTGCCAATCAAATCCTTGAAAAATTTCATCACACTAATGATCCCCTCATTTCAAATGCCTCTGCAACGCGTCCAACAGAGACAACAAATGCTGCTGTGCGCAAATCCACAGAATATTGTTTCGAGACCTTATGGACATTGCCAAATGCCTTTTCCATACGGGCATCTAGCTCTCGTCGAAACTTCTCCAGTGGCCAACTAAATTCTTGAATATTTTGAGTCCATTCAAAATATGAACCCATTACACCACCAGCATTAGCCAAAATATCTGGCACGATTACAACCCCTTGTAGGCGAAGTTCGCGATCTGCGGAAATGGTTATGGGTTGATTAGCTCCTTCAATAATGAAGGCTGCATTGATACGAGAGACATTGGCTTCATTGATGACTCCACCCAGTGCTGCAGGGATAAGGACATCGCACTCAATTTCTAGAACCTCAGCGGATCCAATTCGCTGATCTGTTTGCACATTCTCTAAAGTCTTGTGTGCAAAAATCGAGGCAATATCAATTCCTTTTTTATCAACGATTCCTCCAGAAACGTCAGAGATAGCAATGACTTTCATACCCAATTCTTGACATACAAGCGCTGCATATCGCCCAACATTTCCGAAGCCCTGTATTGCAACAGTTGCCCCCTTGACTTTCACATTATTTTTTTCCAACGTTGCTGCAGCAATCTGTGCAACCCCGCGACCTGTTGCTTCTTCCCGACCTGGTGCGCCAAAGAGTTCAACAGGTTTTCCCGTGACGCACGCAGGTTGAAAGCCCTCGAGTCGATGGAACTCATCCATCAACCAAGCCATTGTTCGAGCATCTGTTCCCATATCTGGGGCTGGAATATCTCGATGATGGCCTAAGACGTGAACTAGGGAACGCGTCCAACGCCGGATGATTTCCTCTTTTTCGATTGGAGATAGTTTTGATGCATCAACTGCCACGCCACCTTTTGCTCCCCCAAATGGAACATCAATTAGCGCAGTTTTCCAAGTCATCAGTGATGCCAAAGCGCGGACTTCATCGAGATTTACATCTTGATGAAAACGGATGCCGCCTTTGCGTGGGCCGCGAGCACTTGAATGTTGCACTCGATACCCTGTGAGTACTTCAATATCGTCGCCACGACGAAGTGGTATTGATATGACAACTTCACGTTCGCAACTGCTCAATGCTCTGATAAGTCCTGGCTTTAGAGATAAGAGCTCTCCTGCTTGTGCAACTTTTTCATTCACTTCTGCAAATGCTGATGAACCTGATTGTGTCATGGCCTAAACTTAGAAAATCTTTTCCAGGAATTAAAGGTGCTTTGCATATACTTAGTATGAAATTTCGGTGAACTAGAGTGTCTACTAATGTGCGACACGCGAAATTAGGCGTTTCGCAAGCCTGATTCCTACTGCATACTTACCTTCGTGATCGTAGACGTAGCCCTGTATCAAGAAGGACGCCGCGTAGATGGCCCCACTGATATCTCTGACCAAGTAGATATCGCACGTAAAAATGGTGGATTTGTTTGGGTTGGATTAGCGGAGCCAACACAAGAAGAATTTGACCATGTCGTAGGAGAACTCAACTTTCATCCACTAGCTATAGAGGATGCAGTCTCGGCTAGACAGCGGCCTAAGATTGAAGATTATGACGGGCTAACATTTTTTGTAATAAAAACGGTGTTCTATAACGAAGCTCGTTCTGAAATTTCTACTGGCGAACTTATGTGTTTCGTTGACGAACACTTTATTGTCATTGTTCGACATGGCGAAGGTACTCCGCTAAGGACAGTTCGCCATGACATTGAGGCAAAACCAGATCAACTAAATATGGGCCCCTTTGCTGTTTTGCACGCGGTCGCTGACCGAGTGATAGATGAATACACAAAAATCGCAGCTGAATTAGAGAATGACGTAATCAATATTGAAACTAAGGTCTTTAGTGGGAAGAGAAAGACATATAGCCAAGAGATTTATTTCCTCAAGCGTGAAGTTATTGAATATCGCCATGCAATTGAGCCCCTCATTCTTCCATTGCAAAAAGTTTCATCAGATAGCTTCACTGCAGCCCCGGCTGCAATCAAGCCCTTTTTCCGCGACACCATTGATCACCTGCAACATGCATATGAGCATGCAACGGGTATGGACTCACTCTTGACAACTGTTTTACAAGCCGATCTTGCGCATGTGCAGGTACGTCAAAATGAAGATGTGCGACGAATATCTGCTTGGGTTGCACTTGCTGCAGGGCCAACGATGATCGCAGGTCTATATGGAATGAATTTTGAAACAATGCCAGAACTAACGTGGAAGTTTGGATATCCGCTAGTACTTGGCGTTATTGCAACGCTGAGTGCATATCTTTTCTATCGATTCAAAAAAGAGAAATGGTTGTAAAGAAAACTCTCTAAGCCTTCTTGAACCCAGCTGGGCACACAGGCTTTACAGCCGTTACCTTCTTTGTTGTCTTTCCCTTTACGCAAGAAATAGTGATGGTTTTAGCTTTTGCAACGCTTCCTCTACTTGTAGCAGTAGTGGATTTCTTAGGTGTGCTCATCTGTTGCTCTGATGCTTCGACGGTCATATTGCTATCAGTTGATGGCTTGCCTAGTGCGTTATACGTTGGATTGAGTGAGATATCGAGCATTGGATCTGGGAATTCAAAACCAGATACTTGAATAACAATTTTTCCATTTTTAGCAGATACATTTGCAATCGCTGCAGTTGAGCCACCAGCACCTGTGCGAACAGATACGACGAGTGCTGTTGCAGCATCTTCTGGCCGGGTTAGATTCCAGAGCGCGATCGCATCAGCAAATGAAATGGATGCGTAATAGAAACCTGTATTTACTGATGTGCCATCTGGTGCAAGACGTGGGGCACTTGCTTTGTAGGTAAATGCTTTCTTATCTGCATTCCACACTGGTGTTGAGAGTTTGCAAATTCCGTTAGAGCCAACATAGATTTTTCCAGCACTTCCAGGGATCGAAAAGCCCATTGGGTCATTGGATGGAACGATCACACTTTGGAATTGAGTAACAACTGTTGCTGCGACGCCTTTATCTCCTGTGCAATCCTTTGAGCTCTTAGCAGTTGGGACTTTGACAGGGTAGCCAGAGAATTCAAAAACGTTCTTACCACCGGCAGATGTGATATTTACTGTTGCATCGGTGACAACACCAAATGTCACGCCAACTTGAAAATCAGAGATTCGCATTCTCAGAGTAATGGCAACTTCGGAGTTCAAGTTCACAGGAGTTGTTGCACTAGTAGTTAGGGCTGCCAGTGAGACCTTATTTCCTGGTGAATATGTAGGTTTTGCATCAACAATGATCCATGGAACAAACTCATTTGCATTCTTGGCTTCTAGGTAGAGCCCGTCGTAATTCTCGGCAGCAAATGCATCGGCTGCACTCCAGCGCCCTGGTAATTCGCTACCTGCTGCAACGTTATTTGTATTTCCAGCACTGCCTCCTGCACCACCCGTTGCAACCCATGAAAGCGCAATTGCTTTTGCGCCAACGGGTGTGAGTGAAACGCTTTCGATGCAGTAATCAACTGGTGCAACTGAACATGCTTGAAAGGCACCTTTTGGAATAGAGAGAGCAGCATACGCTGTTGGAGCATTGATACTTGTGGCGACTATGCCAAATGCAAGTACTGCTAAACCTCGAGCAAATCTCTCCAGTTTCATTGGACCAAAGTATCAAGGTTTAGCCAAGTAGGGAATAAGGAAAGTGGTGAGTCAAGAACAAGAGTAATTATCAATCACTTCTTTTTATATCCAGGAGGGCATTTAGGATTAATACCTGTGATTTTTTTCAATATCTTCGATTTTATGCAGCTGATCGTAACTTTTTTTGCAGACTTTATGACGGGAACTGAAGCCACTTCCTTCTCACTCGCCACAGGTGCGGGCTCAGGTGAAGCGCTAACGGCTGGAGTTGGGCTCTCTGACTTTATTGCTTTGAGTTGAACTGTGGGTGCACTGAAGTGAAATCCCCGAGCATGAACTACGAGAAAACTATTCTCAATTTTGAATGACGTGGTTGCAACCTGCGTTGTTCCATCTGAATTAATTACTGACACTTCAACTTTAGGAGATTTTGAAACATTATTTCCCGGCCACATGCAATCCATCCAACCTACAGACATATAGGTACTAAAAAATCCTTTAGAGAGAGCCCCTGTAGATAACAAATGAGGGGAATAGATTTCAAACTTCATCGTGTCATTATCAACTAAGTGTGGAGTGCCACCGCCGTAGGCATTATGTGATGTCACTGGATAACCTAATTTGCTACATCGCGTATCTCCGTACGAGCCACCTGGGATAGAACTTGCATGATCGATAAGGAAATACATTCGAATATTTTCAGAATCTGATTTCGTCAGATCCGCAGCTTCATTAGATAATCCTGAGAGTGGGCCACTCGTATAATTTGTGCCAATGAATGGGGATCCTATGTATGTGTACCGGTGTCCATTTTCTATTTTTTCGTCTTTATACTCTGCATTTGATGCCATGAGAAAAGCTGCTACTGGAACCACCCACGAACTTCTGAATACAAATTTAAACTTAATACCTGAAGTAACATCTTTGACGGGAGGATCAATAAATACAAAGGTCATCTTTGGTTGTAAATTGAAATTTACTTGCTCGCCTTTATAATTCTCGCCACTAAGATGTCCATCCGTATAGATTTGGCGAGTAGTTCCATCAACATCGATAAAGCTCCACGAGTAACCGCTATTTTCGGTAACTTGATTCTTAGAATCTAAGTAACTTCCAGTTGGGGCTTGAAGAAGTTTGAACTCATTTGTCGTTCCGTTAGGCAAAATTGCACTGAGGGATTCGATACATGTCAGATGCGTAGGTGATGCGCACGGTCTAAGGGCTGATCGCCCACTTGTACTCTGAGCAATCTCCACAATCGGAGTTACGTCGGCTTTTGCTATGCCAATAGGAAGTGCGGAGATTGAAAAAACAGCGAGGCTAATCCAGAGAACTCTCCGATTCATTCTCTGAGGGTAGTGATTTTCGTTCATTTTTTGAATAGCAAGGTTAATCGGCCCAAATCAACCGTTGGTGTCTTCTCGATTCGATATTTGGAGCGAAGTTGTCGGTGGAGAAAAACTTTTCTAACCACCTGAAACAAAGCGAAGTGGCTTGACCAATTCATTAGTGGCTAAGAGTTCAAGGGCTGCAACTGTTGCAGGTGTGATCTCGCGATCTGGTTCTACCGCGGGAGTATCGAGAAAGAATGAGACAACGCAATCGCCACAGGCAATAGCGCGCATGGTGCAGGTCTGACAATTAATGATCATGGAATTACGGTAAGGCCAGCCACTGACATATTCCTCGCCGTGCGCACCTACCCATCCTTGGACTTAGACTCGCCCCATGCCCGAATTGATGATTTTTGGATCCACTGGAACCTTGGGGAAAGCCACGCTCGAGAAATTCGAAGCGCAAGGCTGGAACATCACCTGCGGAGTACGCAAGGTCGTCAATTCATACGACGTACAACTTCCCTTTGATATTCACACTGTTCCCGCAGGCCTTGAAGGAAAATCTTTTGATGCCGTTGTCTTCGCTCAAGGCGCCAATCTCAATGGCTCCGTTATGGAAAATCCACGACAGCAACTTGAGGAACTCTTTGAAGCAAATGTGACCATGATTGCCGAAACAATCGCCGCGATGATGAAACATGATCTCATCGCACAAGGCGGGCGCGTTGTCATTATCTCTTCGCTTTGGGAACAACTCACTCGCCAGGAAAAATTTGCATATTCTGTTACTAAGGCTGCCGTCGGTGGCTTAGTGCGCTCCCTTGCCGTCGACCTTGGTCGCGCAAAAGGAATTCTTGTCAATGCAATTCTTCCCGGAATTGTTATGAGCCCCATGGTTGAACGAACTCTGAGCCCACAGCAAATTGCAAATGTTGTTGGTCAAACACCTGGTGGAAAACTTGCTACTCCAGTCGATGTTGCAAATGCAATATATCTATTGGGATGCGAAACCAATACTGCTATTTCTGGACAGAGTATTTTTGTTGACCAAGGTTTCTCAATTGCACGAACAATCTAGTGTGAAGGAATAAGGTCTACACATATGAAAGCGCTAGTTACTTCAGGCAAAAAATCAGTTGCGATTCTCGATGTTGCCGAACCCGTTTTAGTTACAGGTGAAATACTCGTTGCACCAATATATGTTGGACTCTGCCGCACCGATATCGAAGTATTAAATGGCAACCTTGATCCTGATTTCACGGTATTCCCGCTCACCCTTGGTCATGAATGGGTTGGAAGAGTTGTAGCCCATGGCCCTGGAGTAAGTGAGCCTGCAGTTGGTACGCGCATTGTTGTCTCAGGACTTATTCCATGTAAGACATGTTTTGAATGTATTGCGGGTGCAACAAATCGATGTCTTACATATAGCGAAATTGGTTTTACTCGCCCAGGTGCTGCAGCAGAACTCGTTGCTGTTCCAGCATTTTTAGCACATTCCATAGCAGATTCCGTTTCGATGGATACTGCAGTTCTTGCAGAACCTACCGCCGTTGTTGCTCAGGCATTTTTGAAAGCTCCGCCTAAAGCAGGTGCAAAAATTCTCATTATTGGCGATGGAACTATCGGTCTCATTGCTGCGAACTTAGCGCGCACATTTTCACCTTCTACAGTTCATATGCTCGGACAAAAAGAAGGCCAGAAAGAATTAGCAAAAAAGGCTGGCGTTGATTTATTTATGACTGAGCCTTCACAAGATCGCTACGACCTCATAGTCGAGGCAGCGGGTTCAGCCGAACGTATCACTGGAACAATCAAACAGCTCGTGCGCGGTGGAACACTTCTCATTATTGGATATCCAGGTTTTGGCGTAATGGTTCCGCTCATGATTGATAATGTCGTCAACGGAGATCTCAGTATTTTTGGAGCATTTGCATCTACCGCACCTGCTTGGGAAAAAGCTGTTTCCCTTATGAATTCTGGCGAACTCGACCTTTCATACTTAGTGACACACAAATTTAATTTCGATAATTACGAAGATGCAATCAAAGCGCTAGAAAACGCACCTGCACCCCGTGGCAAAGTTGTCTTAGTGATAGAAAATAATTAGTTTTTTTAGCTAACTATGGCCGAATAACTACCCTGACAACATCGGCAGCTGTTGCCGAATCCCCTAGTTCGTGATTTACATTCGTTGGAATTCCATTGATTTGTGCAGCCCCTAAAAAAGCGAGTTGGGCTGCAATCTCTGTCATCCAGTAGAAGGCGCCAGGTCCGGCTCGATCAAGGATTCGCTGCGCCTCGGCCAATTGGCGATCACTAAATTTTTCAACATCGTTATTGTCATCATCAATTACGCTAAGCAAAAAGCGCTTGATATCTAAGCCAATGCCAGTTGCATCATTGGAGCTTTCAACGAGTTCTCGCAATTCGGCATCGAGGCCGCGCAATTTCTTGCGCTTTTTAGTGCGATTGAGAAATAGATAGATCAGGACTGTGAAGAAAAGTAATTCGAACATAGAGCCATTGTGAACCCAAGGGCTGACAAAAGAGGCTTACAGGCTGATGTAGAGCTTCTCAATTACTAGAGGCACCGAACTGAGCTCATCTGGGTATCGCATGATGGCTGTATCGGGTGAGATGTTCCAATTAATATTGCTGGAAAGTAATACTTGAAGAAAGACTCTGACTTCAAATTCGGCTAAGTGATTACCGATGCAGGTGTGTGGACCAAAGCCAAATGCAACGTGAGCATTTCGTTCTCTGCGCAAATTGATTCTTGTTGGATCTGGGAAAACTTCAGGATCAAAGTTTCCAGAAACGAAACTGATATTGACATATCTATCGTCAGGTAAATCAATAGCGCCAGTTTCAGGAACAGTTGTTCTTCCCATCCAAGGAATTGGTGTGAGGTAGCGCAAGAACTCTTGAACAGCGCTATCGATGAGTTCTGGTTCGGTGATGAGCATCTCTTTATCGGCTGGATTATTTCCAAGGTGGAGCAAAATTCCTGCAATCATCTTCACCATTGTGTCTCGGCCACCGGCCAACATGACACTAACGATTCCTCTAAATTCAATCGGGCTTACTTGTCGTCCTTCAATTTCCATACGAGCGATGCGATGCCAGACATCATTGCTTTCAATATTCATGCTCTCTTCATAGACGCGATCAATGTAAGCATGGAGAACACTGCCATCGCGCTCTGGCCCAGTTGCAGTCCAAACATCTGGTCCCCAAGAAATCCATTCAGTTACATCTTTTTCACGGCCATACAAGATTCCTAGGTTATGCATCACGATTGGAAGTGCAAGATGTGGAATCACATCGCGCGATGGATCGGTGAGAAATTCGGCAAGTAATTTCTTTGTACTTTGCGCAAAAGCTACTTCGCATTTTTCAATCGCGGGCTTTACAAATATTGGAGCAAGGGCGCTTCTATACAGATGGTGGCGCGGAGGATCTACCTCCAAAGGAAGTTGTCTGTATGTGCGAACATCAGAGTCTCCTTGTAAATCTGAGGAGTAAGTCTGAGTATCTCGAAGGGCATCGCGAACAGCTTTATGTCCTTTGATGAAGCGAGAAACGGGGAGTTTGACGACAGCCATGCGCAGATAATAAATGGGCTCTCAATGTTCGGTCAATATTGCCATCTAGTCGAGGCAAAAAGTTCTCATCCGTTACAATTCGACTTAGTCAATCTTTTGTAATCGTGATATATCACATCGGACGGGGTGACACACTTGGGAAAATACCAAGATGAGCACTCTGAAAATGTAGACCGTAATGCATTTCTCAAGAGTCCAAGTTTTATCATCGGCTGCATACTTCTAGCATTTGCCACATTCGGAACCGTTTTAGCGCAGCGTATTACTCTGGGGCCAGATGCTGGAGTGGAATTCGGACAAGGCTACTTCCAAGTCGTTGCCTGCGATACATGGGTTGGAATACAACTCAACCCGTCTTCTTCAACATATTCAGGAACTAGCATCAATGGTGATTCATACACATCAGAGTCGCGCGTAAAGAGTATTCAGATTTCTGGCCTTGATACCCAGCGTTGTTCGGGTAAGAATATAAAATTCACACTTACTAATAATGAGACCACTACCGCTCTTCCTATCTTTACAGATACTGGTTCACTCGTAGTCTCTAGGGCACTTCTAACAGTCAATAGCAATGCCGATACTGCGCGATCCCTTGCCCTAACAATTATCGATGGTAACGGTCAAAACATTGGTAGAGCTAATGCTTATCAATATCTGAACTACACAACAGCCACATCTGTTTATACGTTGGTCTTTGCTTATCCTTTAGCGCGTATGGCTGACGTAACGGGTGTGAACTTTGAGAGTTCCCTTGCGGGTTAGATAGATGCAGTCGTTGAGGATGTCGAGTCGACTAAGAATATTTGTAGTTGTTTGCTCAACGCTACTTTCTTCTTTATCTCTAAGCGAAAAAGCAAATGCAGTTGCATGCTCGCCAACTACTTCAACATCAGGTGTATTTACAGTTGTTAAATTTACGACTGTAACTACTTGTGATTGGACTGTTCCAACAGGTGTCACAACCATAATCACACTCATCGTTGCAGGTGGTGGTGGCGGTGGATTTGACGTTGCAGGTGGAGGTGGAGCAGGTGGTTTGCTCTATTACGGAACCGAAACGCCTAAAACTCCCAATGGTGCTGCCATATCTGTTACTCCTGGAAACATTCACACGATTGTCGTTGGTGCAGGTGGAACAGGTGCAACGAGTCTTAGTACTCCTTTTTCAAGTCAAACAACCGGCAGAGGCGTAAATGGTGGCGATAGTTATTTGAGACTTGCATCAGGAACTCAATACACAGCCATTGGTGGTGGTGGTGGAAATAGTCGCAACAATACAAACACAGCACAACTAGGTGGTTCTGGAGGTGGTGGTGGTTATGGAAACGGAATGTCGCCTCGACCAAATGGTGGCGCGGGCACTGGTTCAGGAACCACTTTGCAAGGGTATGCCGGTGGAAAAATTGTGACTGGTTCTCAACAAGGTGGTGGTGGTGGTGGTGCGGGAGTAGCTGGAAGCAATTGGGATGACGCAGTTAATACAGCTGGTAAAGGTGGCGACGGACTTTCTTATTCGATTACAGGGGTAGCAACATCCTATGCCGGTGGAGGTGGGGGTGGGTCATGGGATGACAAAGGAGGAAACGGCGGAAGTGGTGGCGGAGGAGCCGGAGGAAGCAAAGATAATCTTGCGGGAACCTGCCGCACCAATTGCACAACTCTTTCATCGGCACGCACAGGAAATGCTGGAACTGCTAATACAGGTGGTGGAGGTGGTGGTTCCGGTTGGGCGGGCAGTAATGATCCAGCAGGAGCCGGTGGGTCAGGAATAATCATCGTTGCGTATACAACACCTACGCCACCAACTTACAGCTCAATTTCGGTAAGTGCTGGTTCAACTTTGGGTGGAACCTCTACGGTAATTACTGGAACAAATCTAACGGGAACCACGAGTATCACAGTGGGTGGTGTTGCAGCAACTCTTGAAACAATTACAGCGACAACTGTTGCCATTACTACGCCTGCGGGAACTGCTGGTGCTCAAAATATTGTCATTACAAATCCATCGGGATCTGTTACTGCAACTTCAGCGTATACATACTTTGCTCCCCCAGTTCTAACCGGAACCACGCAATCATTATTGGCCACTAGTGGCAAGATTGCATACGACACGGTCACTGCAACATCGAGTAACACGCCGATTAGTTTTACCTTGACTGGAAATGGTCCTGCTGGAATCACAATCGATACACAAACCGCTAATACAGCTGTTCTTACCGTTGGAATTTCGACTGCCTCTGGTGTTTATATAGAAACGGTTACGGCAAGAGATGCATCATCAATTAGTTCTACCTTCGTAATTACTGTAACCGTTGCACAAGCGATTACTCTCACCCCAGCTACTGAATCCGTCACAAAAATCTACGGAGTTGTTGCCACAGATACGATAACTGCCACTTTAGGTACTGGAAATAAAACACTAACTCTGACAAACCTGACAGGTGAAACAAATATCTCAATCGATACCTCGACTGCAAATGTTGCCGTCTTACGGGTTGGAGCCGGTGCGACGACGGGTACGTATTCTGTAAGTATCAATGCGGTGGATTCTCTCAGTGCTACCGCTTCGTTAGCGATAGTTATTAGTGTTTCAACGGCGGCTGCGATCACGATAACGGTGGCAACGCCGAACGCCTTTACTTATTCGCCCTCTGGAATATCTCTGACGAATTCCTACTCGGCCAGTGGTTTATTAGCAGGTGATACGGTGACAGCAATTACCTATCAATATGGCGTTGATACAGCAACGACTTCTGCATCTATTCCAACTAATGCCGGCACGTATTACATAGTGCCAAGTGCGGTGACGCTGACAGATTCTCATCAAGGAAATTACGCAGCTATCAACTACGTAAGCGGCGTTCTAACTATCAATCGCGCCGAAGATTCTGGGTTCTTGAACTACTCAACTGCTGAGGCTGTTGTTGGCAATTCGTATTCTCTCTACGTATCTGGTGGTAGTGGAACGGGAAATGTTTCCTATCTTGTAACGGGTGGCACGGCCTCTGGCTGTTCTATTACCCTCACTGTATTGATCGCAACATCGGCAGGAACGTGCATAGTTGCTTTCACGAGAGAGCAGAGCACAAATTACAACGCGAAGAGCTCGAGCGTAACAATCACTTTTAGAACTTACGAAGTGCTAACTACGGCTTCAACGCCATCAACTAGCTCTAGTCATGGAATTGTCATAACAGGTGGTGGAACTCCGTGGAGCAAGAACGCAACGGCATCGCCTTCAATTTCAAGTTTCACACCTTCATCAGGCCCAGTTGGAACAACCATTACTATCACTGGCACAGGACTCAACGGAGTCACTGTGGTCCGGTTGAACTTTGAGGATATGGCAAGTGTTACAGGAGTGAGTCCAACTTCGGTTACCGCCGTGGTGCAAAGTGGTGCGACATCGGGGCCGATCTATATTGAAAATTCCTATGGAGCAGACTTCAATTTCGATGGATTTACTGTTACTCCCTAAATTCTTTTTTAGGCAATAGGCTCATCTCATGGCTATGTTTTCAGATGTTGTAAAGAATTTCTCTGAGTCCGACTTTCCAAAGGCTAGGCTCCTAGATCCTGCTTCTGTTCCATCACTTCGATGGGGAATTGTTGGGGCTGGCGATATTGCTGATGTCTTTATCAATACGCTCAAGAAACACACGAAACAACAAGTAATGGGTATTGCATCAAAGACCCCAGGTAAGGCAGCAATACTTGCTGCAAAACATGGGGTTGATATGACCTATAACTCTTATGAAGAGCTTTGCGGCCAAAAAGATATCGATGTTATTTACATTGCCACTTTGCCAAATACTCACCTTGCGGATTCCCTCATTGCGATAAATGCTGGCAAGCATCTACTCATTGAAAAACCTTCGACAATTAGTAAGGCTGAATCAAAGACTTTGTATGAGGCTGCAAAGAAGGCAAATGTCTTTGCAATGGAGGCAATGTGGACTCGTTATTTGCCACAGGCCGACATGATGCGCCAAATGTTCGAACGTGGATTACTGGGCAAGATTGAATTGATCCAAGCTGACTTTGGCCAAGATGCTCGCGATGTTGCGCGTTTGTGGCTACCGGGTGCGAGCATTGTTCAAGATATGGGTATCTACCCGATTGCATTTACTGAATCGATTCTTGGATTACCAAAGAAAATTAGCGCAACAGGTCAATTACATAGTCCACATTCAGAGGCGATGGCATCTGCTGTATTTGAATACGAATCAGGTGCTCGAGCCGTTATTACAACAACTGGTTATAGCCATGTTCCAACTCGTGCATCTGTATCGGGTACTGAAGGCGTTCTACTTATTGATTCACCCTTTTTTACTCCATCTGGGCTTGGTCTTCGCGAAGCAGTATTCAATGGCAAGGGACCAAACTGGAAAGATCAAACAGGTGTTGTTGGCCATGAAGGTCTTGCATATCAGGCAAACTATTTATCTAAATATGTCTCTGAAGGATTGCTTGAATCTCCCTTGCACACACATGAGCAAACAGTTGCAATTATTGGAATTGGCGAAGAGATTCGCAGACAAATTGGTGTTCAACTCTAGGTGATGGGAAGTTAGATATTTTATGAAAACTGTTGCGGCTCTTCTTATGAAAAATGGACTTCCCATGCCTTATGCCCAGTCAAAACCTTTTGAACTTGTTGAAATTGATTTAGAGAAGCCCCGCGAAGGAGAAGTACTTCTACGCATAACAGGTGCGGGTATTTGTCATTCTGATTTATCTATTGTCAATGGATCGCGTCCAAGACCTATTCCACTCATCGGTGGTCACGAAGGTGTTGGGGTGGTTGAAGAACTTGGCGCTGGAGTCAAAGATCTAAAAATTGGTGACACAGTCTCAATCATTTTTATGCCGCCCTGCGGAGAGTGCAGACAATGTCTACATGGAATCCCTGCATATTGTTCAGTCGGTTCAGCAGCAAATGTTAGAGGTGAAATGTCGCGTGGTGGATCGCGCATCTCATTCAACGGTAAACTAATTCATCACTACAACGGAGTTTCTTGCTACAGCCAACATATGGTGCTGGATAGACGCTCACTTGTAAAAATTCCATCTGATCTACCACTTTCAAGCACTGCAATATTTGGTTGTGCACTTCTAACAGGAATTGGTGCGGTAAGAAATGGAGCAAAAGTTCCATCAGGTGCATCGGTGGGAATTTGGGGCCTTGGTGGAGTTGGACTTGCAGCACTCATAGGCGCTGTTATTTCCAAGGCATCCCCCATTATTGCAATAGACCCAGTTGCAATGAAACGTGAATTGGCACTGGAATTAGGTGCCGATATCGCGATAGCACCGACGGATAACGTGCGCGAATATGTAAAAGATGGTGTCGATTATTCAATCGAAACTGTTGGACGCGTAGAAGCACTGCAACAAGCATATGAAATGACTATTAGAGGTGGTGTAGTAACAACAATTGGATTACCAGATCCTTCAGCCCTTCTTGGTATTCCCGCTGCATCTTTGGTTACTGAAGTAAAGACTCTTCAAGGCTCGTATATGGGATCAGGTGATCCGCGTAAAGATATTCCCGAATTCGTTCAATATTGGCGAGAAGGAAAATTACCAGTTGAGAAATTAGTTTCTCTCACTCGTCCCATGAGTGAAGTAAATGAAGCAATGGATGCACTCCATGGTGGTGAAGTTGTCAGGCAAGTTATTTTGCCTTAGCGCTTCCCATCGATTCGCGCGCTTTTCAATTCAGGCGAATCACTATGAAGTGGTGCTGGAAGCAAGACATCTGGGAAATTCTGATAAACGATTGGACGCCTAAAGCGAAGTAGTGCTCGCGCGCCCACCGATGTAAAGAGTGGATTCGTGGACGCAGGATACGGACCACCGTGATGCATTGCCCAGGTAACTGCTAGTCCTGTTGGCCACTGATTCCAAACGATGCGTCCCGAAATATCTTCCAGAATTGAAAGCAACTCGGCAGGTAACGTTGAATCATTCTCTTCACCATGAATTCCGCTAGCAAGTGTTCCCGAAAATGATCGAGCGATAGCGATAAGTTCTTCTTTGGAAGCACAATCAATGACAACAGCTGTTGGACCGAAGACTTCACGCATTGCACCTTCTTTATTCTTGAGGAAATCTTGCGCGCTAATTGTCATCACAGTCACTGATGCATCTACAGCATCTGACTTGCTCGAAGCCACAAGTTTCATTCCTTGAACGCTGAGCATTTCATCTCTGATTGAATCATGGAGCCCCTGAGTTCGTTGATTCAACATCTTCTGAGGTGATGCTGCTGCAACTAATAGTGACAACTCTTTATTGAGAGCACTTGCTCCAACAGCAATTAGGAAGCCTGGCTTGGTGCAAAATTGCCCTGCACCTAAAGTAATCGAGGCTAGAAATCCCTCTGCAATTGCTTTTGCGCGCGCATTGATTGCACTCTGCGTTACAAACATAGGATTGAGTCCGCCTAGTTCGCCATAAAAAGGAATAGGAATTTCTCGTGCATTGATTGCATCAAAGAGTGCGCGGCCACCGTGCGTGGAACCAGTAAATGCAACTGCGCGTAGATCTTTATGTTTTACCAATTCCATTCCAGCCTCTAGCCCACTGATAATCGAAATCAATCCTTTTGGTGCACCGACAGAATTCGCTGCTCGGACCATCAGTTCTCCAACCATCGTAGAGACTTCTGGGTGGCCCGGATTTATTTTAATTACAACTGCGCATCCCGCCGCAAGAGCTGATGCTGTATCTCCACCTGCGACACCAAAGGCAAATGGAAAATTACTTGCGCCAAATATTCCTACAACTCCCAAAGGCATTGTCATGGAGCGAAGTTCTGGCCGGGGTGGAGTTAGGGCTAAATTTTCTTTATCAATAACAATCTCTAAATATGTTGAATCTGCTACAGCTTGTGCCATTAATCTAAATTGACCTGATGCGCGTCCTACTTCTCCCTCAAGTCGTGCTTGTGGCAAGTGAGTCTCTGCCATCGCAACGGGGACTAAATGCTCTTTAGCCCCATCTAATTGATCTGCAATTGCATGGAGAAGTTCAATGATTCTCTGGGGCTTCCAAGTTCGATAAATCTTCCACGCAGCAACTGCATCCTTTACAGCGGTATCCGTTGAGGAGTTCATCTATTTACTTCCTACTGAAACGACATGATTACTCAATGTTCCCAGTGACTGAATTGAAATATCTACAACATCACCGATGTTAAGAGTGAATGAACTATCTGGAACAACACCGGTGCCGGTAAGGACAATTGCACCTTCGGGCATTGGTAGCGTCTTGAAGAGCCATTCAACTAATTCAGGAAAGTTGCGTTTCATCTGGCCGCTAGAAGTCTCACCTGTGAAAACTTCTGAACCGTCTCGCTTGATGCTTACTTTGATAGGAAAGACTGCTTCATCTATTTCCCACGCAGGAACGATGTAGGGACCCAGTGCGCAAGATTTTTCATAGCATTTTGCCTGAGGTAAATAGAGCGCATTCTCACCTTCGATAGAGCGCGAACTCATATCGTTGCCAATCACATATCCAAATATTTCTCCATGTGCATTAACGACTAAACCAACTTCGCCTTCAGGAACATCCCACCCAGAATCTGCGCGAATTCCTACAGCCTCTTTATTTCCCACTGCACGCCAACCAGAACTTTTGAAGAATATCTCTGGCCTTGCTGCATCATAGACGCGACTATAAAGATCGGGGAGATCAGACTCTTCCATTCGGCCTACCTTGCTTCGCAGATAAGTAACTCCGCATGCCCATACTTCTTGATTATCGTCAATTGGAGCAAGATGGTCACGGTGCGCTATCGGTGAGACTTCTTTACTTGCTTTAGAAATATGTTTGCGTGCATCCTCTATATTCAATTGCAATAGTTGTGAAAGAGAGATATCCAAAGATTTATTCTCTTCTCCCTGATTTATGATCCAACCATCTGATTTGCTCTTATATATATGCACAGGAGATTTCATTTGATAATACTAATACCTCGCTTGGATATGTAAAGATAAAAGAGCTAATAAAATGGTCAGAAATACTTACCAAAGAGTTTTTTGAAACTCCTTCTAACCCGTTTACTCAAATTTAAGGTCTGATCAATAGGTGAGATTGCCATTACCTTTTGTTGAGAAGGTTCATCCGGTGTTGATACATCTTTGAGTGCTGGTGAATTTTGATCCAGAGAATCAGCAATTCGGTCGATATTGGCGACCATGGAAAGGCCACGAACAATCTGTTCTTGGTCAGCATCTTTAGCATCTTCGATCAAGGATTCTGCAAGGGCGGCTCCTGCTTCTCGAGCATCCTCAGTCGCACTCTGATTTGAATCATCAGCGCTGAAATTTTCTTCGTCAAACTTAGATGAGATTGCAAAACTAGCAGCAGAGAGTGCCACGGCTATTTGCTTCTTTGTTGAATCTGCAATTCCACCACTGACTGCTGAATCAAAGAGCGTGCGCGCAATAGTTCGAACTTGAACAACGGTATGTTCCAAGGCGATTCCACGGATATAGACATCTTCTGCTTCATCTTTTTCGGCAGTTGGAAACCACCGTGCATGTCCACGTGCTTCAACAGATTGAGAGCGAAGGGCTGGAATGTCTTCAATGAGTAAACGAGCCTTCGCTAACCAATTGCCTGCCTCTTTTTGTGTGTAGCCAGCAGCAACACCTTCAGACATCTCAGCTAAAAGATTGGCTGCTTTGTGACTCACATTTGTTATTAGATCTATTGCTCGACCAACTGGAGTCTTCGGATGCGAGAAGTATGAAAAGACGATTGCTATTGCAGCACCGATCAGTGTGGAACCAAGGCGATGTAGAGCGGTCGTACCAGATAGGCCTGGACCAATAACAATGAGGGCAGTTACTGGAACGTTGACTGAGGCAACTTCACCAAGGTGTAGCGCTCGGGCAACAACAGAGCACATAACAACGGTGATACCGATTGCAATAAATCCCATGTTGAAGACAGATACAGCAAAGAGAGCAACAGAAGCGCCAATTACAGTTCCAACAATTTGGCCAAAACCTTCACGGATTGATTTATGTAATGAAACCCGAATACTCAATGAGCAAACAATGGCTGCGACTACACCGCCATCTGTAATAAGTAAATCTCCAACTTGCCACGAAACTGCGCCAGCGAGGCCGGCGACTGCAATTTGGCGCACCCAGACTTTTCGATCGGCGAATAGGTGAAATACTTTTGAAAAGATTTTTGGCCTCATTGTGAGCAATAGTTTAGTTCAATTCTTCTCCGATGGCCTTAGTTGTCGTATGGCGCTGATATTGTGAGCAAATGCAATCAACCTCCACGCCATGGTCAGCCGATGGTCCAAGCACTGTTGTATTTGGCGATAATTTTGGAGTTTTGAAATCCATGCCTGATGCCTGCATTGATCTAATTTATATAGATCCCCCATTCAATACAGGCAAAGTGCAAAAGCGCCAAGCAATCAAAACTGTTCGAAGCACCGAAGGCGGACGTGTTGGTTTCAAGGGTCAGAGCTATGAAACCGTAAAAGGAATTGTTACTTCGTATAACGATGACTTTGTTGATTACTGGGCATTTCTTGAACCACGTCTTGAAGAGGCCTGGCGCATTCTCAAGCCAAATGGCACTCTCTATTTGCATTTAGATTTTCGCGAAGTTCATTACGCAAAAGTTTTACTCGATGCCCTCTTTGGTCGCGAATGTTTCCTCAATGAAATTATCTGGGCATACGACTACGGCGCACGTGCAAAGAAAAAGTGGCCTGCAAAACATGACAATATTTTGGTCTATGTAAAAGATCCAGAGAATTACACCTTCAATAATGAGGCCGTTGATCGCGAGCCATATATGGCACCTGGTTTGGTTACTCCTGAAAAGGCAGAAAAAGGAAAATTACCTACCGATGTTTGGTGGCACACCATTGTTTCGCCAACAGGTAAAGAAAAGACAGGCTATGCAACACAAAAGCCTGAAGGTATTTTGCGCCGAGTAATTCACGCAAGTAGTAACGAGGGCGATTGGGTTATGGATTTCTTTGCCGGAAGTGGAACTACAGCAGCAGTTGCCCATAAGTTGGGTCGAAAGTTTCTTACAATCGATCAAAACCCAGAGGCAATTGAAGTAATCCAGAAGAGAATTGGCGATGGAGATCTCAACGGTAGCGTTGAGTATGTCTCTTTTGAGTCCTAAACAAGTTTTCGAACTGCGTTTTTATGAGCCGTTGAAAGTTCTTTACACTCTTGCAAAATATCTTTCATCTTCTGCTTGAGTAATGGTTTTCCATCACTTTTTACAACTGCGGCATCCCATGCTGTAGATAAATTAGCACTCGAAACTTTATAGGGACCAAGATTTCGAAGTGAGAGTGTCGAACTCTCAAATGGATTTTCTGTGTGTTGTCCGCGCTCTTTACCTGCAATGAGTGCAACAACATCGCATGCAGGAACTACATACCAAGCATCATTTTCAGCATCGTAAGCAACAAGGGTTGTGTACTTGACTGCACGAACTTGATTGAGAGTATCTCCGCTGACTTTCTTCACTTCAGCATAATTACCATTCTTTACGGCATCACCTAGCCTGGCTTCACCTGGTTTCAGTGAAGATGTCAAAGATCGAAAGAGATCTTCAGCTTTATTGCCAGTCTTTGAAATCCCGGCTTTTGGAATCATTGCCATGTATATCTCTCCCTAATGTGAGAGTCAGTATTCAACATTGCAACTAATTTTGTCTAGACACTCACACGCATGTGCATGGCTACTGGAAGAGGCTAATCTTCTCGCGTAACGTAGCGCTCATGAGTGTTATTGCAAGCATGGTTGTTGGCTCTGATGGATCCACTAGTAAAGATTCAAAATCTGCAGGTGTGAGCTCCCCCGCAGATCGTCGTTCATTTCTAGCGCGTAGGCGCAATGTGGATTGCATCATTATTGGTGGAAATACAGCGCGTAATGAGCCATATAACAGAACTCCAGTACCCCTTGTAGTTCTATCTCGCTCACTAGTAAATCCAGTAATCGGTAATCATTTAGCACTGATGTGGAATGCCTCTCCTGCAGAGGCAGTAGATCGAGCAACACGTAAATTTGGTTCTAATATTCTTATTGAAGGTGGCTATTCAATGATCTCTGAATTATTGGATGCAAATCTATTAGATGGCTTAGAACTCAGCGTTACCCCAGAGAATGGCGGAGAAGGATTTATTGATTGGAAAGAACTTATTGCCCGTTTTGATTCGCATGAAATAAGCGAAGATGATGGAACGTTTTTCTATCACGCAATCAAAAAGCAGAAATAACTGCCACTCCAGCAACAGCTAGTGCAACTCCAACATATTGAACTTTGTGCAGGCGCTCATGAAGCAACTTATAGGCAAGTACAACTGTTGCAACGGGGTAAAGAGAGCCGAGCACCATTGCAAGGGAGACTAAGCCTTTAGTGCAGGCAACCCCGAGAAGTAAGTTTGCTAGAAAATCAGCAACGCCGACCAAAATAAATCGTGGGTAGAGTGATGGCGAAATAGCGCCTATACCTCTAAATTTCCAGAACAATGAAAGCGTCATTACTGCAGTTGCTGCTCGCATCGTTGTCATTGTCATCAGCGAACTGGTTTCAGAACCGATTGACATAAAAATTAGAGTGATTCCAAAACCAAACATTGCACCCAGTGCCAGGATGAGTGGCTTGATTGGCAGACCATTTCCAAGTTCTGGTCCGCTTGCACAAAATGCACCAGTGAGAGCTAGCACAACACCAATTGTTGTAATCAAAGATAAACGATCGCCGTTATAAATTGCGTAACTGAGCGGAATAATTGCACCGAGTGCACTAATCGGTGAGACAACTCCCATTCGCCCCGTTGATAGACCTGCATATAAACAGAGCAGGCCTAAATATCCAGTGATACCTGCGCAAATACCGGGGATGAAATAACTTGCTGTTGAAATAGATGGTGCTATCCATCCACCAGAGACAATGATGATTGTGATTCCTGTGAACAAACCGATGATTTGGCTAATACCTAGAACTACAAGTGCTGGATATTTTTTACTAAGGCGTCCTGCTTCAAAATCGGCGCTACCCCATAAAAGACTTGAGACGAGTGCAAGCAAAGTAGCCATTGAGCAAGGTTACAGCCCAGCCTCCCACATATAGCGCACTGCATTCTTTACATTTAGAGAGTGGATATCAACGAATTCAATCGAATGATTGATTTAGTACGCACATTTACTCCACGATCTGAAATTATTTTGGAAGAAGTTCCCGCCCCTCAAAAACTTGCTACATATTCCTTCGCATTCTCAGCCGATGTCAGCAATGGCTTACTTGGCGATGCCGAAGATGAAGTTGCATCAGGGCGCTTTGTTTTATTGCACGAACCCGGTGGACAAGACACATGGGATGGTGAATATCGCTGCGTTACTTTTGTGCGAGCAGATGTTGATTCCATTATGCAAGAAGATCCCATGTTGCCAGAAAATGGCTGGAACTGGTTTCTAGAAGCCTTAGATACCGCAGGGTGTGAACTCACTGCGCCAAGTGGAACAGTGACACGTGTTGCCAGTTCTTCATTTGGAAAACTATCTCCGCGAAGTGATGAAGCAGAGATTGAAATTCGTGCATCGTGGACACCAATAATTTCTTCTGCCAATGAAATCATGAAACATATAACTGGCTGGTGCAATTTGATCTCTGAAATCGCAGCGCTTCCTCCCATTCCTGAGGGTGTTTCTGCAATAACATCTGCTAAACGTCGATAAGTATGAGCGAAGACGAAGTTACCTCTGTCCCCCTGCTCACTCCCAGTGCTGGTACTCCCGATGTCATTGATACCGAGAAAGCATTTGAAAAAGCGCTAGAACAATTAGCAAAAGGAAGTGGGCCCTTTGCAGTAGATGCAGAGCGTGCATCTGGCTTTCGATATAGCGCTCGTGCATACCTGATTCAGATAAAGCGCGCAGGTGGTGGGCTGCATCTCGTTGATCCGATTCCATTTGGACCGGGACATAAACTCTTTGCCCAACTCAATGACTTACTGAATTCGGATGAAGTTATTTTGCATGCCAGTACCCAAGATTTACCGTGTTTGCGCGAACTCGGAATTCATCCTGCGAAGTTATTTGATACTGAATTAGGCGGTCGCATTGCAGGACTACCCCGTGTTGGCCTTGGCCCGCTTTTAGAATCACAGATGGGCGTATCACTCGCTAAAGAACATAGCGCCGCAGACTGGTCTGTTCGCCCATTACCTGTTGCATGGCTAACGTATGCAGCCCTCGATGTTGAATTACTCGTTGAACTGCGCGAGAAAATATATGAACTTCTCAAATCCTCTGGAAAATTAGAATGGGCGTTGCAAGAATTCGATTCGATACTTGCTGCTCCACCATCACCGCCTCGTGTTGATCCTTGGCGACGTACATCAGGGATGCACAAAATAAAGCGTCGTGATCACTTAGCAACGATCAAGGAATTATGGATCACGCGAGATTCGATTGCACAAAGGGACGATATGGCCGCTGGAAAATTACTCAACGATTACGCAATCGTTGAACTTGCAATGTCTATGCCGAAGAACAAGAAAGAATTTGAAAAGTCGCTACGTCCTCTAGGTTTGCGAGCGCGATGGTTGGAAAATATCGATACCTGGCTCAAAGTAATTTTAGAATCAGCGACCATCCCAGAAGATCAATGGCCACCGCTTCGTTCACATTCTGATAATTCAATGCCACCTGTAAAACTCTGGCGAGATCGCTTCCCCGATAAATACGCGCCTCTTACTCACGCGCGCGCCACCATTGAATTGCGAGCGCAAGAACTTTCTATCCCCCTAGAGAACTTGATTACTCCCGATTACATCCGCCGCCTATGTTGGGAGCCACCAATCGGTGCTACCGAAACACTGGATGAAGGCGCTGTGCGCGAAAAGCTAGCCGCCCTAGGGGCGCGCCAGTGGCAGATCGATATCGTCGGACCACTTATTGCTCTGGCCCTTCTCGAGAAAGAGGCCTTGCCTGAGCCGAAGGTGGAGGAAGAGGCTGCGAGTGAGGAGACTCACGCGTAAATGCTGAATTACGCAACATAAGAGTTGCGTTAATGGTTGGACTGCCTTAGGTTTATCGAATGCTCAGTACATTCATCATCGCCCTTCGCGAAGGGTTAGAGGCTGCTCTGATCGTCGGTATTTTGGCGGCGTACATCATCAAAACTGATCGCCGTTCTCTGCTCAAGCCATTATGGATAGGCGTGAGCGCGGCATTGTTTGCGAGTCTGAGCCTTGGCACGATCCTTACATTCACAGCTGCTGAACTTTCAGATCGCGGAAATGAAATGTTTGCCGGAATCACATCTTTTATTGCAGTAGGACTTGTTACATGGATGGTTTTTTGGATGAAGCGCACAGCGCGCGTTCTCAAGAGTGAACTTCATGGAAAAGTAGATACAGCCGTAGCAACAGGGCCTCTCACGCTAGCAGGCGTGGCTTTTTTCGCTGTTCTTCGTGAAGGCCTTGAAACATCACTCTTTGTTTATGCAAACTTTCGAACAGTTGATGGCAAAGCGTCGGCAACTATTGGCCTGCTATTAGGTTTTGCAATTGCAATTGCACTTGGTTGGGCAATCTTTAAGAGTGCAATCAGATTGAACCTCAGTAAATTCTTTACATATACAGGAATTGCATTAATCGTTGTTGCAGCCGGTGTTCTTTCCTACGGTATCCATGAGTTCCAGGAGCTCGGATGGCTTCCTGGCGTTGATGCATTTGTATGGGATGTGACCTCATGGCTTCCTAAGGAGTCACTAGTGGCTGGTCTTCTCAGTGGCACTGTGGGCTTTGATACGACCACTTCATGGCTGCAATTGGCTATTTGGGCGATCTACCTAGGCGCAGTCTTGATTCCATACCTTCGCCCCGCACGCTCAAAGGCGCTAGTTTCCTAAATACCTACTGCTGAGTAACATTACCTATATCCCGTAAGGCGATCTTAGGTAAGGACTTTCAATGTCACGCAGCGTTGTTTTAGTAGATGCAGTTAGAACTCCATTTGGAAAAGCGGGCAGCATGTATGCCGGTACTCGCGCAGATGATTTGATGGTGCGCGCTATTCGCGGACTCCTCGAGCGAAATCCAAAGCTAGATCCCAAGGCAATCGATGATGTTGCAATTGCTGCTGCAACACAAAGCGGTGATCAAGGAATGAATATTGGTCGAAGCGTTTCACTCCTTGCAGGTCTGCCAAATACTGTTCCTGGTTATTCAATTGATCGCTGGTGTGCTGGTGCAATGACAGCGGTAACAACTATTAGTGGTGCGATTGCGCTAGGTGCATATGACATTGCAATTGCAGGTGGCGTTGAACATATGGGAAATCATCCAATGGGTGAAGGCATGGATCCCAACCCGCGCTACTTAGCAGAAAAAATTGTTGATCAAGATGCCCTTGCAATGGGTGCAACTGCTGAGCGTTTACATGATCGCTTCCCACAACTGACAAAAGAGCGCGCAGATCGCTATGCAATGAATTCACAACTCAAGACTGCACAAGCATATGCAGATGGAAAGATTCAACGTGATTTGATTCCAACTGCTGCGCGAAGCGCCGAACTTGGTTGGGGCGTTGCAACTGCAGATGAGTCACCACGACCAACGACGACAATGGAGGGCCTTGCAGGACTCAAGACTCCATTTCGCCCAGCAGGTCGCGTTACACCTGGTAATTCATCAGGACTCAATGATGGTGCCACTGCTGCAATTTTGGCCGATGAAGATAAGGCCAAAGAGTTAGGGCTAACTATCAAAGCACGCCTTGTTACATTTGCATTTGCTGGAGTCGAGCCGGAAGTAATGGGATATGGACCAGTTCCATCAACAATCAAAGCACTTGCAAAAGCAGGACTGACCATTGCTGATATCGGAGCATTTGAAATCAACGAAGCATTTGCTGTTCAAGTTATTGCATTTCTAGATCACTTTGGAATTGCCGACGATGATGCGCGCGTAAATCCATACGGTGGCGCAATTGCAGTAGGCCATCCACTTGCATCCTCTGGCGTGCGCTTGATGCTCAACTTAGCGCGAACATTTGAAGAGCACCCCGAGGTGCGTTATGGCATTACAACGATGTGTATTGGCCTTGGAATGGGTGGCACAGTTATTTGGGAAAATCCACACTTTGTCGGAGGTTCAAAATAATGACTACCGTCAAAATTGAGATGCCAGAAGGTGCACCGGAGGAAGTTGTTACTAATGCACTTGTACGAGATGTTGATCTTGGCTCATTTGGCCACAAAGGCACCTTGGCCCTTATTACTTTAGATAACGGGCTAGACCACACACGTCCCAATACTTTCGGTCCGCAATCACTCATGGCACTCGACGCAGCAATAACTGAGGCTCTCTCACGCAAACCTGCAGCGATTGCAATTACTGGAAAGCCATTCATCTTTGCAGCAGGTGCTGATCTCTCAGCCCTTTCATTTATAACCAAGCGCGAACAATCTCTGGCTATTGGAAAAATAGGTCACGATGTATTTCGTCGCCTCAATGAATGCGGCACACCAACATTTGCATTTATCAATGGACTCGCACTCGGTGGTGGCCTAGAAGTTGGATTGCATTGCAACTATCGCACTCTTGCAACGACTGCCTTTACTGGACTTCCAGAAGTATTTCTAGGACTCGTTCCTGGATGGGGTGGCGCAACGATTTTGCCTAAACTCATCGGTCCAGAGCGCGCGGTTCAAGTAATCATGCTCAATGCACTGAACAACAACACCATGATGAAGCCAAAAGATGCACTTGCACTCGGTGTTGTCGATGCAGTCTATGAACCTTCTGATTTCTTGGAACGCTCTATCTCATTTGCAGCATCAGTTCTCAATGGTTCTAAGAAGATTGAGCGCACTGATTATTCAAATGATCCTGGTTGGGGAAAGGCGGTTGCAACTGGTCGCGCTGCTGCTTTGAAAAAATATGGGGGCGCAGAAATAGCATCGCCTACTCGCGCACTTGAACTCATTGCTGCGGCGCAAAAATGCACACTAGGCCAAGGCTTTGATGCAGAAGATCAGGCACTTGCTGATCTCACAATGAGTGATCCACTTCGCGCATCTTTATATGCATTCAATTTGATTCAAAAGAAGCGCAAGAAAGTTGAAGGCGCACCAAAGCCAGCCCTTGCTCGCAAGGTGACTCGCGTCGGCGTTGTTGGCGCTGGCCTTATGGCATCTCAATTAGCGCTATTGCTTTTACGCAATCTCAAGTGTCCAGTAGTTATGACAGATATCGATCAAGAGCGCGCCGATAAAGGAGTTACTTGGGTCAAGGCAGAAATTGCCAAACTAGTTGAGAAAAAGCGTATGCATCCAGAAGCGGCAGCGCGCCTAGTCGGACTCATTAGTGGTTCTGCTGATCAGAGCGTCTTTACAGGGTGTGACTTCGTGATTGAAGCAATTTTTGAAGAGCTATCACTCAAGCAAGATCTCTTCAAGAAATTAGAGGCGATTGTCTCCCCTGAATGCGTAATCGCAACTAATACTTCTTCACTCTCTGTTGAGGCGATGAGTCAAGGTATGAGCAATCCTGAGCGCGTCATTGGCTTCCACTTCTTCAATCCTGTTGCAGTCATGCCGCTACTTGAAGTTGCGCGCACAAGTGCGACCGATGATGTAACAACTGCAACTGCTGTAGCTGTTGGTATAGAACTCAAGAAGACAATGGTGATTACAAAGGATGCACCAGGTTTTGTCGTCAATCGCTTGCTCACACGTTTTATGGGCGAGATCACCGATGCGATGGATGAGGGCACAGCCCCTGATGTTGCAGATGGTGCGATGCGCAGTATTGGTTTCCCAATGTCGCCATTTGAATTACTTGGCCTCGTTGGCCCTGGTGTTGCACTCCATGTTTCTGAGACTCTCAATAAGAATTTAGGGCCACGTTATCGAATCTCACCCTCAATGCAGCGCATGGTCAAAGAAGGTGTTCGCACTTTCTACATCAAAAATGATGCTGGAACTTTTTCAGCCAACCCTGCCGCACTTGCACTCGTTGAAAAAGGTGACAAGGCCTCAACTGCAGAACAAGTTCGCTTGCGCGCACTAACTGCAATTGCAGAAGAAGCACGCATGATGCTCGATGAAGGAGTTGTTTCAACACCTGCAGAGATTGATTTATGTATGTTGATGGGCGCTGGTTGGCCAATGCACTTAGGTGGAATCTTGCCGTACTTAGATCGCGAAGGAGTTAGCGATTCTGTTTGCGGTCAACGTTTTCATGCTCCTGGAGTTGCATCCCTTCTCTAAGGGAGCTGCTCCATTCTACAACGCTGCGTGTGATGTTCTGAGCGGTAATTCCTAAATCGTTCAAAACTTCTGCGCGCTTTGAATGTTCGATAAATTCAAGTGGCACACCAATGGAATGAATTGGAACCAGAAGTCCTGCATCTCTAAACATTTCAGAAATCGTGCTCGCAATTCCACCGTGGCGAATTCCATCTTCTAGTACAACAACGCT
The DNA here is from genome assembly GCA_945898065.1 of Bifidobacterium breve. GTDB lineage: Bacteria > Actinomycetota > Actinomycetes > Nanopelagicales > Nanopelagicaceae > Planktophila. The sequence goes on along the minus strand of CAMDHH010000002.1, from coordinate 2,648 downwards.
CTTATATCGCTGAGCCATAGTAATAAGTGATACCGGTAGCGGCTTTACCCACCGTGGATCAATAACAGTTACGCCAACGCCTTCGCGATATGCCTGTGACGCAGCCTCTACTGCAACGTGAGCGAGTGCTCCAACGCTAACTAATAAAACATCGGCGCTCTCTCCGCGATATAAGACATCGATTCCATCGCGACGCTCAAATGCTGGAATATCCTCAATAACGCCACCTTTAGGGAAGCGAATAAGTGATGGTGCATCACTAATTGCTACTGCCTCGTTGAGAGTCTCCTTCAATCGTGCACCATCGCGAGGAGCTGCAACATGAAGTGTTGGAATAATTCCAGTAAGGGCTAAGTCCCACATTCCATTATGCGATGGACCATCATCACCAGTAATGCCAGAGCGATCTAAAACAAATGTGACGCCAGCTTTATGAAGAGCAACATCGAGGAGCACCTGATCAAATGCACGATTCAAAAATGTTGAATAGAGAGCAACTACTGGGTGCAGACCTGCAAATGCCATTCCTGCAGCACTTGTTACGGCGTGCTGTTCTGCAATTCCAACATCGATGGTGCGCTCTGGGAATTGCTTTTGAAAAGCATCAAGGCCAGTTGGTCCAAGCATCGCTGCAGTAATTGCAACAATATCTTCGCGCTCATGACCTATACGAACTAATTCATCTGAGAATACTCGAGTCCAGCTAGTACCACTTTTTGCAATTGGCTCCCCTGTTTCAGGATCAACAATGCCAACAGCATGGAACTTCTCTGCCTCATCTTGAACTGCTGGTTGGTAGCCACGTCCCTTTTCAGTGATGGCGTGGACCAATACCGGTTCACCAAACTCTTTTGCCTTAGTGAGCGCTTTTTCCATGGCAGCAATATCGTGACCATCAATTGGACCCATATATTTCAAACCAAGATCTTCAAACATTCCTTGTGGAGCGACAATATCCTTGATTCCTTTTTTCATTCCATGCAGAGTGTCATAAATAGGTGTTCCAACTACTGGAGTCTTACTGAGAACTTCTTTACCCCAATCAAGGAAGCGCTCATAACCTTGAGTAACTCGAAGAGTCGAAAGATATGTAGCAACGCCACCAATAGTTGGTGAATAAGAGCGTTCATTATCATTGACGATAATTACTAAGTTACGGCTCTCTTGTGAAGCAATATTGTTGAGTGCCTCCCATGACATTCCACCAGTAAGTGCGCCATCTCCAACAACGACTACTACATGGCGATCATCTTGTTGTGTGAGTGAAAAACCTCTAGAAATTCCATCTCCCCATGACAGCGCAGTAGATGCATGAGAGTTTTCAATAACATCGTGCTCGCTCTCGGCGCGGTTTGGATAGCCTGCAATACCTCCGCGTTGGCGCAACATGTCGAATCGATCTGCGCGACCAGTAAGAATTTTATGAACATAACTTTGATGTCCAGTATCAAAGAGAACAACATCTTTAGGTGATTCAAAGACCCGATGGATGGCAATAGTGAGTTCAACTACGCCTAGGTTGGGCCCTAAGTGACCGCCGGTTTTAGAAACTTTTTCAACTAAGAAAGTTCGAATCTCATCAGCTAGTGCATTGAGTTGATCGTGTGTCAGCGCATCCAAATCACGCGGGGACTTTATCGACTCAATCATGCGCGCAATTCTAGTTTGCCGCCCGCAATTTTGCACTAATTAGCGAGTAGTGAGCGCAATACATACTGCATGATTCCGCCATGGCGATAGTAATCTGCCTCACCCGGTGTATCGATGCGTACTTTCGCACTAAATTTCTTATCCCCCGCGCTAACACTCACTGTCTTAGGAGTGCTACCACTATTGAGCTCGACAATTCCTGAAATCGTAAATGTTTCTTCACCTGTTAGTCCAAGTGATTGCGCATTCTGGCCATCAAGAAATTGCAAAGGCAGGACGCCCATGCCAATCAAGTTAGAGCGGTGAATTCTTTCAAAGCTTTCGGCAATTACTGCGCGAACACCAAGGAGTGCCGTTCCCTTTGCTGCCCAGTCACGCGATGATCCAGATCCATATTCTTTACCAGCCAAAATGACTAGCGGCACACCAGCATTGATATATTCAACTGATGCATCGTAAATAGTTGATTGCGCTCCACCTTGTAAGAAATTGCGAGTAAAGCCGCCTTCGACGCCATCTAGCAACATGTTCTTCAGGCGAATATTTGCAAAAGTTCCACGAATCATGATTTCGTGATTACCGCGACGTGAACCATATGAGTTGAAATCTTTACGATCTACGCCGTGCTCCGCTAAATATTTTCCAGCTGGTGAATCGGCTTTGATATTTCCGGCAGGTGAGATGTGATCTGTTGTTACAGAATCACCCAAAATTGCCATTACGCGCGCTCCAGCAATATCAGTTACTGGTATTGGCTGCTTTGGCATTCCGTCGAAATATGGTGGGCGTCGAACATACGTTGACTTGGTATCCCACTCAAAAGTTTTACCTGTTGGAGTTGCAAGTGATTTCCAACGATGATCGCCATCGAAGACGCTTGCATAATCCTTTGTGAACATCTCTGATGAGATGGAGGCATCGATGACACTTTGAATCTCTTCTGGTGAAGGCCAAATATCTTTGAGATAAACAGGCTTACCATCTTTGTCATTACCTAA
>CAMDHH010000001.1 GCA_945898065.1 Bifidobacterium breve | reverse complement strand
CGGTCCCATTCCGAACCCGGAAGTTAAGCCTCTCAGCGTCGATGGTACTGCAAGGGTGACCTTGTGGGAGAGTAGAACGTCGCCGGACTTCTTTTATAAAAAGGGGCGCTTTAACGAGCGCCCCTTTTTTATTTCTCTAGAATGTTTTTCTTGATTGCATACTAAATATTTTTCTGACGGAAGGAGTAACGAATGGAATCTCGAGGAAACTCTTCCGGACGTCCTCCCCAAAAAAAATCATCAGATCGCCCATCCACTGATCGTTCAAGCTCAGATAGAAGTGAGCGACCTGCTCGTGGTGGAAGTTCATCGCGACCTGGTGCACCACGACAAACTCGCGATGGCTCTGATCCTCGCGGCGCACGTCCAGCGCCAGTAGATCGCGATCAATCTCGACTTCGTCCACGTATTTTTGAACCAGATATTCCTGAAGAAGTTACAGGCGAAGAGTTAGAGAAAACTGTTCGCGCAGAATTGCTCAGTCTTTCTGCAGAGAATGCAAAAGTAGTTTCGCGCCATCTTGTCTGCGTAAATATGTATATGGATAGCGATCCCCAATTAGCGCACAAGCATGGAATTGCAGCTGCCCATCACGCAGGTCGCCTCGCTGTTGTTCGCGAAAGTGCTGGATACGCTGCATATCGCGCAGGGCATTACGAGATCGCGCTCAAAGAACTGCGTGCCTCAAACCGAATCTCTGGTGATGTGAGCATGTGGCCAGTGATGGCAGATTGCGAGAGAGGCCTTGGAAACCCTTTGAAAGCACTTGCTTTAGCGGGTTCACCTGAAGTAAAAAAATTGGGGAAAGCAGAAGAGATAGAGATGCGCATTGTTGCATCAGGTGCTCGTCGCGATCTTGGCGAAAATGATGCTGCAGTAATTACTTTGACATGCAAAGAATTGAAAAATGAGAGTGAAGAGTGGTCAGTTCGTCTTCGCTATGCATATGCCGATGCACTCGATCATGCAGGGCGAAAAGAAGAAGCGCGTGAATGGTTTATCAAATGTGCGGAAATTGATCGCGAAGAAATGACTGATGCATCTGAGAGAGTCGATCAATAGTTTTCCACAGAAGCAGGAAATAGTTCTCTACATTGTCAGAGGCTATAGAGATGATGCGACTCCTTTACGAATGGAGTTCGAAATGAGCGTAGTCAGTAAGAAGAAGATTGCAGATGAAGAAGAGTTGCCAGATTACTCACTCAATGATGTTTTACTGCGGGGTCGGGTATCAGCCAAAGCAATCGAAAAAGAATTACCGAGCGGCGATAAAGTTGTTGAGTTTCGCCTCATCGTTACTCGCCTAGAAAGCAATGGGGTCGATACTCTCGATATCGCCGCGTGGAGTGCAAAAATGCGCAGACAGGCACTAGCCCTCAAAGATGATGAATGGGTTGAAATCTCTGGAGCGATTCACCGAAGATTCTGGAAGAGCCCCACGGGAGTAGCAAGCCGCTGGCAGGTTGAAGCAGTCGGGATTAGCAAGATTTAGGTAGGCTAAGAACTCGACGGGGTCGCAGATCTCATTTCACTTTGATTTTGGAGCACCATGGCTAACGATCTATTTAGCACTCTACGCACCTATCTCACGAAGGTGAGCGAGGGAGAAAAATCTCCAGCGGAAATTGCAGCAGGACTCAATCTTTGGGTGCGCGAGAGCGGAGAGGCTCTCAAATCAAAGATCGAAGAAGAGGTTGAAAGTTCAGTATCCAAGATGGGCTTTGTAAAACGCGAAGAGTTTGATGAACTCAAGCGCAAACTTGATGCCATGAGTTCTGAGAGCACCCCGAAGAAGGCAGCGAGTGCAAGCTCTGCGAAAAAATCATCGACAAAAAAGGTAGCGACTAAGAAAAGTCCAACTAAGAAAAGCCCAGCTAAAAAGGTAAGGAAATCTGCCTAATGGAGAATAACGAGATTGCACAAGAGAGCACTCTGGCCGATGAGGTACGTAGTGAACTTTCAGAGATTGACTCTTTAGATATCTCAGAGCATGCAGAGCGCTTTGAAAATCTTCATAAAAAATTGCATGAGGCTCTAACAACTATTGACGGTCTTTAATTTAGAAAAATGAAGACACGTTTGGATGCCGAACTAGTGAGACGCGAATTGGCGCGCTCACGCGAGCAGGCGGCAGACCTTATTGAAAAACGATCAGTTCTAGTAAATGGAATTCCCGCTACGAAGCCAGCAACCCAAGTAGATGCAGAGACCTCAATTGTCATTGCTGGCGATCGCGATGATTTCGTTTCGCGTGGTGGCCACAAATTAGCTGGCGCACTCGATGCCTTCACTGATATCGAAGTAACGGGAAAGCGATGCCTTGATGCAGGTGCATCTACGGGTGGCTTCACAGATGTTCTATTGCGTCGAGGCGCAGCACATGTCGTTGCAGTCGATGTTGGATATGGCCAATTAGCGTGGGAACTGCGTCAAGATGAGCGCGTGAGTATTTTGGATAGAACAAATATTCGACACCTGACGGGGGAGATGGTGGGCGAAGCAATCGATCTCGTCGTTGCTGATCTCTCATTTATCTCACTTACGTTGGTTCTTCCTGCACTCGCCGCGGTTTCAAAGGCGGAGGCAGACTTTGTCATTATGGTGAAACCACAATTTGAAGTCGGTCGTGAAAAATTGGGTGCTGGTGGAGTAGTGCGCGATCCGGCACTTCGAAAATCAGCAGTGATAGATGTTGCAGAATCTGCATACGATGTTGGTCTTGGAACATTGGGCATTGCAGCGAGTCCATTACCTGGACCGGCTGGCAATGTTGAATATTTCTTGTGGCTTCGACGTGGAGCACCACAAATTGATGAAGGCGCACTAGATCGTGCAATAGAGATGGGTCCGCAATGACAAGACGGGCAATACTTGTAATCAAAGGAGATCGCTCAGAGGCGATAGCGGCAAGTGAAAAGATTGCAGCCGAATTAGTTTCTGCTAATTTCGAACTCTTTACAATTTCTAAAGTATCACTCAAGCAAGTAACTGCCTGTGATGCGTCAGAGTTGCCAGCAAGTGAGATAGTTATTGTTCTCGGGGGAGATGGCACAATTTTGCGAGGTGCTGAGATTGCGCGTGAGCAAAATATTCCGCTACTCGGCATAAATCTTGGTCATGTTGGCTTCTTAGCAGAAGTCGAAAAAATTGATTTGAAGGAAGTTTCACAATCAATCATTTCTAAAGATTATGTGTTGGATTCACGTATGGTCTTGTCTTATTCAGTCACACGAAATGGCGCAATCGTAAATTCTGGTTGGGCTCTCAATGAAGTAACTGTTGAGCGAAATTCAACAACAATGGTTGATCTCTTAGTCGAGATTGATTCGCGTCCACTTTCACGCTGGGGTTGCGATGGCCTTATCTGTTCCACTCCAACTGGTTCCACTGCTTATGCATTCTCTGCAGGTGGTCCTGTTCTATGGCCAGAAGTTGAAGCACTTGTATTGCTACCAATTTCGGCACATGCTCTCTTCTCGCGTCCGATGGTTGTCTCACCGCAATCAGAGATTGTTGTCCTTGTTGAATCCTCCGATGCGCTTTTATCGGCGGATGCAATACGCAAATTCCCTTTGCAATTAGGAGATCGTGTCCACATCAAAAAGGATTCTTCAATTGTCAAACTTGCACATACGAAAGGAACAATCTTTACAGATCGCTTAGTTGCTAAATTCAAACTTCCCGTTGAAGGATGGCGCGGTGAGTGATCGTACTTTTCTAGAAGAGATAACAATTCGCTCCATTGGAGTAATCGATCAAGCATCGTTGGAATTGAGCAAGGGCCTCACAGTGTTGACCGGTGAAACTGGTGCGGGAAAGACAATGATTCTCACAGCTCTCAATCTAGTTCTGGGCGGTAAAAGTGATTCGTCGTTGGTTCGAAAAGGTAGTGAGCGATTAGTTGCCAGCGGGCGATTCGCAATCCCAAAGAAATCTATTGCTCTCTTTGAAGATAGCGGTGCAACTGTTGAAGATGGTGAAATCATCATCTCCCGCACAGTCAATAGCGATGGAAAGAGTAAGGCAGCAACTAGCGGTGTTTCCGTTCCGGCCAGCGTTCTTGCAGCGATTGCTGAAAATTTGGTCGAGGTTCATGGTCAGTCGGCAAATATCGCTCTTACTAAAAGTTCGAAACAGCGCGATCTTTTAGACCAATTTGGTGGACAAGTTATTGCGAAGGCTTTCTTAGCGTATCAAGAGTCTTATGGTGCCTTTCATGAGCTCAAAGATCGCATATCGGCTATCAAGAAGAGTTTGTCACAAAGCGAGAAAGAGATAGCCGAACTCGAAGAATTTGTTGAGGCATTCAAGAAATTATCTCCTAAAGAAAATGAGATTGAAGATCTAGATCAGATGATTGCTCGTCTTTCTAGTGTTGAAGAATTGAGATTGGCAGGAGAGCAAGCCCTTGCGACGCTCTCCGATGAGGAATCTGGCGCACTGACAACTCTTGGAATAGCCCGAAAAGCACTTGAGAATGCGCGAAACAAGGATCTCGTCCTTGAGGGCATCTATCAAAATCTAAGCGAGAGTTTCTTCTTAGTCTCGGATGCATCTAGTTTACTCTCCTCATATCTGTCCTCACTGGAGGCTGATCCTCAATCTCTTGAAAATATGCAACTTCGCAAATCTGGGATTGTTGCATTGATAAAACGCTGGGGTGGTGCGGCAAGTTCTGCTGCAGAGATAGAGGAACTCACTACTCGCTTCAAGAATTCGGCTACACGGATAGCAGATCTACGTGGCGGTGATGCAAGAGTCGCTGAGTTAGAAAAAGAATTCTTGAAGGTGAAAGCAAAGCTCAAGAGTGATGCGACGGCACTCTCAATTGTGCGCGAAAAGTGCGCTGCGGATCTTTCGAGAGCGGTAACGAAAGAGATTATCGAACTATCAATGCCACATACCATCTTGAGCGTTGCGGTTTCACATCCTGATTATGCAAGTGCTATGAAAGAATCTGATTTCGCATCTTCTGGATGTGATGAAGTGGCTATCTATTTACAAGGTGATCGTAGTGCGCCGCTAGTTTTGCTTTCAAAAGGTGCAAGTGGTGGAGAAATGTCTCGCGTGATGTTGGCACTTGAAGTTGTTCTTGCAAAAACACATCCCGTGGGTACATATGTCTTTGATGAAATTGATGCTGGAGTGGGCGGAAAAGCTGCAATCGAGATAGGTCGTCGATTATTTGAATTATCAAAATTCGCGCAAGTTATTGTTGTGACACATCTGCCACAAGTTGCTGCGTGGGCTGACTCTCATTTTGTAGTAACGAAAAATAATGATGGCGTCGTAACACAAAGTGATGTAAAACGCGTAGAGAGTGCGCAGCGCGTAGAAGAGATTGCGCGTATGCTCGCTGGCCTTGAAGAGTCGAGTAGCGCGAAAGAACACGCCACAGAACTCCTTGCTATGCGGGTGAGATAGAGAGCCCAATTTCGATGATAGGTTGGTCTCCCATGGGCCAACCTCATGTAACCAAACATCTATTTGTCACTGGCGGAGTCGCCTCAAGTTTGGGTAAAGGCCTCACGGCATCAAGTCTTGGCCGTTTATTAGTTGATAGAGGCTTGCGCGTAACAATGCAAAAGCTCGATCCATATCTCAATGTCGATCCTGGCACTATGAATCCTTTTCAACATGGAGAAGTCTTCGTCACCGACGATGGTGCAGAGACAGATCTAGATATCGGCCACTATGAAAGATTTCTCGATACAAATTTGCATGGCTCTGCGAATGTAACAACAGGTCAGGTCTACTCACGCGTCATTGCAAAGGAGCGTCGTGGTGAATATTTGGGGGAGACGGTTCAAGTAATTCCCCACATCACAAATGAAATCAAAGAGCGAATTAGAGCGATGGCTGCCCCCGATATTGATGTAGTTATTACCGAAATCGGCGGCACTGTAGGCGATATTGAATCACAACCATTTTTGGAAGCTGCTCGACAAATTCGCCAAGAGGTAGGCAGAGATAACGTTTTCTATCTCCATGTTTCTCTGGTTCCATATATTGGCCCATCAGGAGAACTTAAAACTAAACCGACTCAACACAGCGTCACGGCCCTGAGGAGCATTGGTATTGCACCTGATGCAATCGTTCTGCGCTCTGATAGAGCGATACCGGATAATGTAAAGAAAAAGATTTCCCTTATGTGTGACGTAGATCTTGAAGCAGTAGTTGCAGCAGTGGATGCGCCTTCCATTTATGACATTCCGAAGGTTCTCTATTCTGAGGGTTTAGATTTATATGTTGTAAAGCGCTTATCGCTGCAATGTCACGATGTTGAATGGGGCGATTGGGATGCACTACTTGAAAAAGTACATCACCCAAAACATGTCGTAAAAGTTGGGCTAGTTGGCAAGTACATTGATTTACCAGATGCCTATCTCTCGGTTGGCGAAGCACTTCGCGCAGGTGGTTTTGCAAATAATGCACGAGTTGAGATTAAGTGGATTCCAAGTGATGACTGCGCGACGCCCGAAGGTGCAAAAAACAATCTCAGCGATGTAGATGCAATATGTGTTCCGGGCGGTTTCGGTATCAGAGGAATTGAAGGAAAAGTTGGAGCACTAAAGTTTGCTAGAGAAAATAGTATTCCAACCCTTGGACTTTGCTTAGGTCTGCAGTGCATGGTGATTGAGGCAGCCCGCAATCTTGCTGGCATCAAGGATGCGAACTCTGCCGAATTTTCACCAGATTCTGGCACTCCAGTCATTGCGACGATGCAAGATCAGAAGAAAATTGTTGCAGGCGAAGCGGATATGGGAGGAACAATGCGCCTTGGTTTGTACAAGTCAGATTTAGTTCCAGGTTCTGTAGTTGCTCAAACATATGCATCTACAGAAATATTGGAGCGCCACAGACATCGATACGAAGTCAACAACAAGTACCGCGATCAAATAAGCGGGGCTGGACTAATCTTTTCAGGTTTCTATAAAGAGTTAGATCTCGTTGAGTTTGTTGAATTACCTGCAAGTGTTCATCCATTTTATGTGGGAACACAGGCGCATCCAGAGTTGCGTTCACGCCCAACAAAGCCTCATCCATTATTTGTAGGCTTGATTAAAGCGGCGGTTGCTCGTAAGAATAAGTAGAACAGCGCATCATGAATCTGGAATTAGCTAGTAAATCGTTTCTAGATCATTTGCGAATTGAGCGAGGATTATCGACAAATACACTAGTTTCCTATCAAAGAGATTTAGAACTTTTCACCTCCTATACACAAAGTCGAGGAGTGAAATTCGATGATATTGATTCCACTTTTGTCGAGGCATTTCATATCGAGATGCGTAAAGATTTGGCACCATCGAGTACCAATAGAGTTGAATCAACGCTTCGTAACTTCTACAAATATGTAGTGAGTGAGTTTGGTCTTCCTAATCCAACACTGAATTTAGAGACGATGAAGATCCCGAGGAAATTGCCCAAAGCGCTGAGTATTGATCAAATAATTTCGATGATTGAAGCAGCGGATCGACCAGGTATTTCAACATCGCTACGAGATCGTGCTCTTTTAGAACTTCTATACGGAACTGGTGCTCGTGTAAGTGAGTTGATTGGAATCAATGTGTTAGATATTTCCTCAACATCTAATGATGGTGGAGAGATTGCTACCGTGAAATTACGCGGTAAGGGTGGCAAAGAAAGAATTGTTCCACTTGGCTCCTTCGCTACAAAAGCACTCCTCGACTATCAAGTACGAGTTCGTCCGACCCTCATAGCCAAACAAAAGAAGGCTGATAGTGCTCTATTTCTCAATACTCGCGGGACTCGATTATCGCGTCAAAGTGCCTGGCAAATCGTTTTGGATGCAGCGACATCAGTGGGTTTGCAAGAAAAAGTTTCGCCCCACGTCTTTCGCCATTCATATGCAACGCATCTTTTAGATGGAGGCGCAGATATTCGCGTTGTACAAGAGTTATTAGGACACGCCTCCGTTACAACAACGCAGATATATACCTTGGTAACGATAGATAAGATTCGCGAAAGTTATAGTTCCGCGCATCCTCGTGCGAAGTAGTTTTATAAACCTCTAAGTCGTCGTGCCAAGATTGATTGATCGCCCTTAGCTTCCAAATCTGCAATTATGACTGCAATTGATTCGCGAACAATACGTCCGCGATCTGCAGCAAGACCCAAATCACCACGAAGTTGCAGACGTGCTTGATCTAAATCGTAGAGTTCGTCGGGGGATAGATAGACAGTAATTTTTTCATCATGGCGTTCGCGACCAGATGGTGAACGATCAACAGTTGTAACTCGACGTCGCGTAATTGATCGAACACCTTTTTTAGATGATGGTGCTTTAGGTGTTGTAATCGCAGGAGCGACTAATGGCGCATTGATAGCTTCATTGGTAGCCGGAACAGAAGATAGTGCTGGCGCTGTTGAACGAAATAGTTCGTCGGCTCCTGGCAAATTCGCTCTACGTGTCATCGTGCGCCTCCCTTGGCAATAAGTTCGCGAGCAAGTCGACGATATGAAGCTGCACCACCGGATGATGATGCGTAACTTGTAATCGGCTCACCTACGACAGTTGTCTCTGCAAAACGAATAGTTTTTGCAATAATTGTTTCGAAAACATCATCGGGAAATTGCTCAAGTATGCGCTCTAAAACTTGGCGATTATGTGAAGTCTTCTTGTCATACATTGTTGCCAAGATTCCAATGAGTTTGAGATCAGGGTTCAGGAAGCTCTTGACTTTATCTAGGTTTCCTTTGAGTTCGATAAAACCGTGAAGCGCAAAATATTCACACTGCATGGGAACAATTACTTCATCGGATGCTACGAGTGCGTTGATAGTGAGTTGTCCCATTGTTGGCTGGCAATCGATCAAAATTACGTCGTAATAATCGCGTAATGAATTTAGAGCGCGCTTGAGATATTGCTGTCCACCAATTTCGGCGCCGAGCGTTGTCTCTGCAGTTCCTAGATCGCGGTTTGCTGGAAGAAAGTCGAGTCCAGCAACGGCAGACTTTAAAATGATTTCATCAATATTGGCTGTTGGTGTCATCAGTGCGTAGTAGACAGTCTGCTCAAGAGGAAGTGAATGGGCATTGACGCCTAGGCCAAGTGAGAGACCGCCTTGTGGATCGAAATCGACGAGGAGAACGCGACGTCCCAGCTCTGCAAGGCTTGCACCCAAGTTGATAGTCGTCGTTGTCTTACCGACGCCACCTTTTTGATTGAAAATAGAGATGACCTTTGCTTTTCCATGCTCCGTGAGAGGCGCTGGGCTTGCAATTGCTTTCGCTTTTTTGCCTAAAAGGTTGGCAGTTGTTGCCACTGCATTATCAATTGTCGATTTAGCGTTCAAGCGAGAAACCTCTTTCTTTATAATGCGTCCGAGCCTACGCATTACACAGAGTTGGGGCAAGTGTGGCGTAAGGTTCGCACCGTGGAAACGAGAATCGATGAGAATGTAATAGATAGCGCCTCTGCGCCATTCTCAGTTCACCTCACCAATTTTGATGGACCCTTTGACTTGCTCCTTCAGTTGATCTCGCGTCACAAGATGGAGGTCACAGAGATTGCGCTCAGCGCAGTCACCGATGAGTTCATCTCATTTATCAGAGGGCTGGAAGCCTCTGGTGAGGGATGGCGCTTGGATCAAGCCACTGAGTTCTTGGTGATTGCCGCGACTCTGCTCGATCTCAAAGCAGCCCGCCTGCTTCCCAGTGGGGAAGTTGAGGATGAGGAAGATCTCGCCTTACTTGAGGCTCGCGACCTTCTCTTCGCCCGCCTACTGCAATATCGAGCCTTCAAGGAGATTGCCGCGACTTTCAATGAGCGCATTCTTCTAGCTGATAAGTCCTTTGCTCGAGTCGTAGCCCTGGATCCAGCGCTAGCGACCTTGTTGCCAGAAGTCCTAATCGGGGTAGGGGCGCAACGTTTCGCCGCTATAGCCGAGCGTGTGCTCACGCCTAAGCTCACTCCCGCTCTCGCTCTCACCCACCTCCATATGCCCCTTGTGAGCGTGGCAGAGGAGTCCAAACTCGTTGTCGAAGCGCTGCGACGCTCTAAGAGTATGAGTTTTCGAAGCCTGATCTCTGATGCCTCGAGCACCCTCGTTATTGTTGCGCGCTTCCTCGCTCTGCTCGATCTCTACCGTCAGGGGGCGCTGCGTTTCGACCAAGTTGTGGCGCTGGGAGAACTTCAGATCCGTTGGACTGGTTCGGAATCGGGTGAGGTTGAGATTACTGATGAATTCGATATTCCAGTTGATATGAGCCTCCTCGATGGAGAGCCAGTTGTGGATGAGAGCAAGGGGAGTGAAGATGTCTAATCCTGAGGTTGAGCGTTCGATTGAGGCGATCTTGATGGTCGTCGATGAGCCTGTTAGCGAACTTATTCTCGCCCAAGTCTTAGAGAAACCAGTCGAAGAGATTGAGTCAGCACTCCTCGCCCTTGAAGCGAGCTATGACGAGCGCGGATTTGCCCTCAAGAAGATTTCTGGGGGATGGCGCTTCTACAGCGACCCACAATATTCGGCCGTTGTGGAAAAATTTGTACTCGATGGCCAGCAATCCAGGCTCACACAGGCTGCCCTTGAAACTCTGGCCGTAATCGCCTATCGCCAGCCAGTCTCACGAGCTCGGACTTCGGCTATCCGAGGCGTCAATGTTGAAGCGGTAATGAAGACTTTGGTGACGCGAGGATTGGTCGAGGAGTCGGGAGTTGAGCACGAAACGGGAGCCATCCTCTACAAGACAACTACCTTCTTTCTCGAGCGTCTGGGATTGAATTCGCTCGAAGATCTTCCAGCCTTGGCTCCATACCTGCCTAATCTGGATGCCCTCGACGAAGTGCTCGATTCGCTTACTGACTAAGCATCTTCTAGACTTTCCCTTCACTTGACTGTCGGGAATGGATAGCCACATGGCCGAAATGCGCCTCAATAAAATTATCGCTGATGCTGGAATTACGAGTCGTCGCGGAGCAGATGAACTGATCTCAGATGGTCGAGTTACCGTCGATGGATATGTCGTACGCGAGATGGGGAAGAAGGTAGACCCTGAAAAGGCTCAAGTAATGGTTGATGGTGAGACAATTACTCGTTCAACGACTAAGACTTACCTTGCACTTCATAAGCCTAAGGGCGTTTTGTCAACGATGTATGACCCGGAAGGTCGTCCTTCTCTGAGCGACTTTATAGACCTTCGCCGCGAGAGACTCTTCCATGTAGGGCGCCTAGATAAGGATTCTGAAGGCCTGATCTTGCTGACAAATGATGGCGATCTCACCTTTCGAGCGACCCATCCATCCTTTGGCTTGGAAAAGACCTACATTATTGAATTCGATGGAATTTTGCCCTCAGGTGTGGAGAAAACCCTTTTGAAGGGGGTAGAGCTAGAAGATGGAATTGGACGAGTTTTATCATTCCGTGAACTATCACCTCGCTGGATCGAAGTCTCAATTCACGAAGGTCGCTATCACATCATCCGGCGACTGATGGAGGCGGTAGGAGTCGATGTCTTGAGATTGGTGCGAACCAAGTTCGGTCCAATCTCCCTGGGGGATACGACTGAAGGACGTTGGCGCGACCTCCACGACGGAGAATTGCTAAATCTCCGTAACGCTTTAGATATGTAACCTTAAGACGCTTTAAGGTTAATGCGACAAATAACGTTTTATCGATAAATAGGTATTCAACTTGATAAGTAACGATTTATCGATATTATCCAAGCCCATAAGGCCCTCTCAATAACTATAAGTCGATATTAGTAAAGAAGTTATGATCGAAGCCGTTTCTCTCTGAAAAAATCTCTTTTGTAGCAAAAAGGTTATATCGATAAATGGCTAAACTTCTTAGACATTATTCTATTCAACCTCGTATCTTTAATATTCCCAGTACCATTAGCCCATGCCTACACGTGCCATTAGAGGAGCGATTCAAATCGCTGCTGATACCGAGAGCGATATCAATGCGGGTGTGGCTCAGCTCTTGAAGGCGATCATGGAGGCGAACCACCTCGAATTGGATTCGATTATCTCTGTCCTCCTCACCTCAACTCCCGATCTCACCGCTGCATTTCCCGCCGCTGGCGCCCGCGCTCTTGGTTTTACTGAAATTCCGCTGATGTGCGCAGCCGAGATTGATGTCAAAGGCGCCCTGGAGCGTGTTATTCGTGTGATGTTGCATGTGGAGAGTGAGCTCAAAGCGAATGAAATTTCGCATATTTACCTCGGTGGAGCTCAGGCTCTTCGCCGCGATATAGCCCAGTAATCGAGCGCTCATGTCATCATTATCGGGTGTACGAATCGTGGGATCAGGCCTGATCGGAACCTCAATTGCTCTAGCCCTAGCGAAGAATTCGATTCCAGTAGATCTAGTCGATAGCGATGCCAGAAGTGAAAACTTGGCTAATGATCTGGCTATGGGGGAGAAGCTCGTTGATCCAGAACTTGTTATCTTCGCTTTGCCATCTCAGAATTTACCCATGGTCATTGAGAGAGAATTTGCACTAAACCCTAACTCTACATTTATAGATATAGGCAGTGTTAAGACCAATCCTTTAGTAACAATTGCGGCTTCAAGGCTACCTTTAGCGCAGTTCGTCGCCACACACCCCATGGCAGGGCGTGAAATAGGTGGTCCTGAGTCAGCGCGAGGCGATCTCTTTGAGG
Organism: Bifidobacterium breve; assembly: GCA_945898065.1. GTDB lineage: Bacteria > Actinomycetota > Actinomycetes > Nanopelagicales > Nanopelagicaceae > Planktophila. The sequence continues at coordinate 150,201 of CAMDHH010000001.1, read as the reverse complement.
GGCGTAGTTGGGTTTTGACTCCTCAGGGGAGTTCGCCGAAATCGATCGAGCAGACGAGAAAACTAGTCACACTCCTAGGGGCAACACCTGTCGAGATGGATCCTCTGGAACATGACAAAGCGGTCGCTGCAATCTCTCATCTGCCTCAGATTCTCTCCTCGCTTTTAGGTAAACAGCTCCAGGAATTTCCTGATGAATGGCTCGCGCTGGCGGGCCAAGGATTGCGCGACACGGTGCGTATAGCTGGCTCTGATCCAAATTTATGGCAAGAAATTATTTCGATGAATCGTGAAAAAATTGCTCCACTTTTGCACACTCTCATTGATGATCTTCAATCCTTCGAAAAATTATTGAATAGCGATGGCGATTATTCATTAGAGATTGGTGCTTTTATTGAAGAGGGACGCGTCGGTCGCGCGAAAATTCCAGGCAAACATGGAGGCAAAGCACGCAGCTATTCCTATTTACCAATTGTGATTGCCGACGCTCCTGGAAACCTCGCTGCAATATTTAATATGTGTGCGCAGATAGATGTCAACGTAGAGGACCTATCGATAGAGCATTCACCTGGACAACTCACTGGTCTGATTACATTAGGACTCTCAGAACAAGGTGCAGAGAAATTGTCACAGCATTTGATTGCTCAAGGATGGAATGTCCATCCGGTTCGCAAATAGAGAATAGACTCAACATATGGCCATAGTCGTAGCAATAGATGGCCCAAGTGGAGCTGGAAAATCAAGCACATCTCGCGCTATTGCGCAACGGGCCGGCTGGAATTATTTAGATACTGGAGCCCTTTATCGCGGTGTAACCTGGTTAGCACTAAAAAAAAATGTAGAAAGTGCTCAAGATATTCTCAAAGAATTAGGTCGCGCACCACTTCGCTTCGTTGCAAATCCACTTGCACCATTAATATTTGTTGGTGATACAGATGTTACACAGGATATTCGAAGTGATCAAGTAACAAATGAAGTTAGTCGAATTAGTGCGATGCCAGAGATACGTGCCGAGTTATTGAATGTGCAACGTTCAATGATTGATGATGCAGATCGCGGAATTGTTGTTGAAGGTCGCGATATCGGAACTGTAGTTTTTCCGAAAGCGCCACTCAAGATTTATCTGACTGCAGATTTAGATGCACGTGCTGACCGAAGAGAAAAAGAATTGCCTCTCGATCGCGATGTGGCAGAAGTAGCGCAATCATTGAGTAATCGCGACCATACGGACTCGACTCGAGCAGTATCCCCACTTGCTGTAGCGACCGATGCAGTAGAAGTAGATTCCACATTGCTCTCACTTGAAGAAACTGTTGAACGTATTTGGGAGATTCTCAAAGAGCGTTCATTGTTAGGTCTGCCAATTATCGCGATATTGGGAAGACCAAATGTTGGAAAATCAACTCTTATCAATCGATTTATTGGTCGTCGCGAAGCAATCGTTGAAGACACTCCTGGCGTTACTCGAGATCGCGTTCAATACGAATGCGAATGGGGTGGTCGCCGATTCATTGTCATGGATACAGGTGGTTGGGAATCAAAACCTGATGGAATCTCTGTTCAGGTAAGTGCTGGTGCTGAACTTGCGATGCAAGAGGCAGATGTACTTGCATTTGTTGTAGATGCACAAGTTGGAGCACTCGATGAAGATGATATTTTGGTTCAAGAGTTACGCAAAGCAAAGAAGCCAACTATTCTCGTTGCAAATAAAGTAGATGGTGAACGTGAAGAATCTGATGCACATGCACTGTGGAATCTTGGACTTGGCGAACCTTATTTCGTTTCGGCACTTCATGGTCGTGGCAGTGGAGATTTACTAGATCGTCTGATTGAGGTTTTGCCAGAAGTTGGTGGCGCGCAATACAACGATGGTTACCGTCGTGTTGCACTCATTGGTCGCCCTAATGTTGGTAAATCAAGTCTGCTCAACGCACTCGCTGGTGAAAATCGTGCAATCGTCGATGATGTTGCAGGGACAACTCGAGATCCAGTTGATGAGCTTATTGAATTTGGTGGGTCGATCTGGAGATTTGTCGACACAGCTGGATTGCGCAAACGTGCTAATCAAGCATCGGGAACGGATTATTACGCAACGCTTCGAACACAAGCAGCACTGGAACGATGTGAAGTTGCAGTTGTTGTACTCGATGCCTCCATTCCAATTTCTGAACAAGATCTTCGCGTTATCACGATGGTTGAAGAGGCTGGCAAGGCAATGGTTATCGTGATGAATAAGTGGGACTTAGTTGATGAAGATCGCAGAGACCTGCTCGATCGCGAAATAGATAGACACTTAGACCAAGTTGAGTGGGCTCAACGAGTCAATGTTGCAGCCAAGACAGGTTGGCACCGAGATCGTCTGGCACCGGCACTTCGAACAGCACTCGATAGTTGGGAGCGAAGAGTTCCAACAGCCAAACTCAATTCATTCCTAGGCGCCTTGATCGGTGCGACCCCGCCACCTGTACGCGGTGGAAAACAACCTAAAATTTACTATGCAACACAAGCAGGTATCGCTCCACCTAAGTTCGTGGTCTTCTCCAGCGGCTGGATTGAGGCCTCATACCGCCGCTTTATTGAGCGACGTTTGCGCGAAGAATTCGGTTTCCCAGGAACTCCTGTCATGGTTGCGATTCGGGTAAAAGAGCGCGACTAGCATGAATAGATCTCTCCTCAATATTCCTAATGGGCTGACATTCTTGCGAGGCCTTGGAATTCCACTCTTTCTCTACCTAGCGCTATCGCTCGAGGCCGATGGTTGGGCGATATTTGTTTTAGCTATTGGGGGAGCCACGGATTATTTTGATGGAAAATTGGCACGCGCATGGGGACAAGAGTCACGTTTTGGTGAATTGGCAGATCCCGCAATAGATCGTCTCTACATCATTGCAACACTTGTCGCCCTCGTTCTGCGTGATGCAATTCCGCTATGGATTGTCATCGTTCTACTTGGACGAGATGTGATTCTAGGAATGCTAACGATTGCTCTTAAAGCTCGTGGTCATGGTCCACTGACCGTTACATTTCTTGGAAAGGCAGCAACCTTCAACCTCATGTATGCCTTTCCCTTTCTACTTCTAGCCCTTGCGCAATCGCGGGTTGGAACAGTGGCCTTCATTGTGGGATGGTCTTTTGCTATATGGGGAATCGCCCTCTACATTTCTACCGGTATTTCATATTTCGCCAAAGGTCTTGACCTTTATCGTCACGGAAAGCGAGTTGCTTAGATGTCACAGATTCCTGATTCGTTGCACTATACAAAAGAGCACGAGTGGGTAGCGCCAACTTCTAATCAATCTGTCCTTCGAGTTGGCATAACAGATTTTGCACAGAGCGCGCTAGGTGACATCGTATATGTGCAATTACCGAAGGTAGGAGAGAGTGTCACTGCAGGAAAAGTTTGTGGTGAAATCGAATCGACTAAGAGTGTTTCAGAAATATTCTCACCAGTGAGCGGCTCTGTCAGTGCAGTCAATGAAGGCCTAGTCGCTAATCCTGAAATTATCAACTCCTCACCATATGAAAATGGCTGGCTCCTTGAAATTACCGTGAGCGCACAGGCATCAGATCTTATGAGTGCGACAGAATACGCAACTTTTACCGCTTGACCTAAGGCCATTCACTCTCTAGTGTCACCCTTAAGTTGAAGGTGATGGAGGTGGAGAGCAATGAATGCAGCAGAATCGCAGAGCGAGCTCACATCAACAATCCATCTAGGTGTTCGAGGCGTTGCGCAAAATTCCCCAGCTAAAACACTCGAAGATTTGTTATCTACTCTTGACGAAAAATCTAAAGAAATTGCGCGAGAAATTACGCAATCTTCAGGCGATAAGGCGATGGTCGTTATTGCCCGTGGCCCCCAAAAGGGATCACGCTTTCTCATCACTGCAGAAGGTGTGAGCATCGGTCGATCAACAGAGAGTGCGATCTTTCTCGATGATGTAACGGTCTCTCGTTCACATGCACAGATAAAGAGAGAAGAGAGTGGTTCATTTATTCTCATCGATAATTCGAGTCTCAATGGCACCTACCTCAACAATATTTCGATCCAAAATAATGCATTGAAAAGCGGAGATGAGATACAAATTGGAAAGTTCCATTTTGTTTTCATTCGTAGTACAAAGTAAAAAGCAATAAGCGCTAAATATTCATATCCGATATCAACAGGGGAGAATTAAAGATGGCAGTTCCAGCGAGAGCCTATTTGAGCATTGGTGAAGTACTCACAAAGTTGCGTGGGGATTTCCCAGATATAACAATCTCAAAGATTCGATTCCTTGAATCGGAAGGTTTGATTGACCCGCAGAGAACGCCATCTGGTTACCGAAAGTTCACAGGCATTGATTTAGAGAGATTGCGTTATGTCCTCCTTGCTCAACGCGACCAATATTTGCCACTCAAAGTCATCAAGGAAAATCTTGATGCAATGGATCGCGGTCTTGAACCAACATCAACTATCGGGGGAGTAGCAGCTCCTCGTCCCGTTCTGGGACTAGCAACAATTGATGGAGAGATGGCAGCGAGTTCATTTGGTGCAACAAATGAGATGCGTCTTTCACGCGAAGAACTTCTCAAAGCAAGCGGGCTTACTGAGGATCAACTAGTTGAACTTGAGTCATATGCCATGATTGCAATTCGTGGCCGTCACTACGATAGTGATGCGCTAGCTGTTGCAAAGGCCGTCACAGAGATGGCAAGTTTTGGAATTGAATCACGCCATTTGCGATCATTTAGATCAGCTGCAGATCGTGAGATTGGACTTATCGAGCAGGTCATTACTCCCTTGACTCGTCAAAAAAGTGCCGAAGCAAAAGCACGCGCCGAAGAAGTACAACGCGAGATTGCATCCCTTTCCATTCGACTCCATGCTGCATTAGTACGTGGTGGTCTCCACCGACTTCGCTAATGCTTATTCCGATGGAAGTTGTCGGGGTGCGAATCGAGATGCCCTCTAATCAACCGATAGTTTTGCTCAAAGAGATTGATGGCCCTCGTTTTCTGCCTATCTGGGTCGGAACTGTAGAAGCGAGTGCAATCGCATTTGCTCAGCAGGGGATGAGTCCACCAAGGCCAATGACTCACGACTTGATGGGCAATCTCCTTGACCTCCTCGGTGCAACGCTGACTGCAATTCATTTGACGGAGCTCGTCGATGGGATTTTCTACGCGACACTCAATCTGCGCGATGCCTCATTAACGCTGATGACTTTGTCAGCTAGACCCTCCGATGCGATTGCCTTGGCGCTTCGCACGAAGAGCAATATTTTGGCGACGAGTGAACTTCTTGATCAGGTCGGTATTGAAATCCCAGACCAAGGCGGCGCGCAGGGCGGTACAGGCGAAGAGAGCCAGGAACTCGAGCGCTTCAGAGAGTTTCTCGATCAGATAAACCCAGATGATTTTGCCGGATAAGTCTCAACCTCAAGTAGAGGTTTGCCCCGTGTCGGTGATTGAATAGGAGCCTTCCGACTCCTACATTTATCACACTCCCCAAGAGAAACGAGCACTTCCCGTGACTTCCCAAGATCTCGAAATTGGCTACCGTGGCGCAACTGCATGTTCAGCCGCAGGTATTACATATCGTCAGCTCGATTATTGGGCACGCACCGGTTTAGTTGAACCAAGTATTAGAAGTGCAAGTGGTTCTGGAACTCAACGCCTTTATGGATTCCGCGATATTTTAGTTCTCAAAATTGTAAAGAGACTCCTTGATGCAGGTGTATCACTGCAAAATATTCGTACTGCCGTTACATTCTTGCGCAGTCGCGGTGTTACAGAGTTAGAGCGCATGACATTGATGAGTGATGGTGCATCAATTTATGAATGCGCAACACCAGATGAGGTAATCGATCTACTTCAGGGCGGTCAGGGGGTCTTTGGTATTGCTGTGAGTAAAGTTTGGCATGAGGTTGAGGGTTCTCTTTCAACACTTGTGGGTGAGATTAATGGCAAGCCAGCAGGTGGGGAAAGTAACGATGAGCTTTCGCAACGTCGCAAGGCCAAAGGAGCCTAAAGATAATACTCTTTCCCCTAATTAAAATAATGTAGGGGAGCGGTAATGACGTATAACGGTGAGCGCTTTGCAAAGCGCCATATCGGGCCATCTAGCTCGGACGAGCAAGAGATGTTGGCGCTGCTTGGATACCGCGATATCGAAACTTTCATTAGTGATGTTGTACCTGCAAATATCGCGATTGCTAAGAAACTTTCCCAAACCTTAGATTCTGCAAAGAGTGAAGTTGAGGTTATTGCAGAACTTCGTGAGATTGCTTCACACAATCAAGTTTTTACTTCCCTCATTGGCGGGGGTTACTACGGAACTATTACGCCCGCTGTCATTAAGCGAAATGTTTTGGAAAATCCCGCTTGGTATACCGCGTACACACCGTATCAACCAGAGATTTCGCAGGGTCGCTTAGAAGCAATATTTGCTTTTCAAACAGTAATCTGTGAAATGACAGCGCTCTCTCTTTCCAACGCTTCCATGCTTGATGAAGGTACTGCTGCAGCTGAAGCAATGACAGTTGCGCGACGCACCTCAAAAACCAGTGAAGATGCAGTATTTCTTATTGAAGAACATCTACACCCACAAACCAAAGCTGTTGTTCAAACTCGTGCAAAGCCATTAGGGATACGAGTAATTGAAGTTGATGCTGGCGATCTTGCACGTGATGGATTTGATCAAGAGTTCTTTGGTCTCTTGGTGCAATATCCAGATACGACTGGAGAAATTTGTGACTACGCAAAAGTAACGGAGTATGCACACTCCAAAGGCGCACTTGTCATTGCTGCAACTGATCTGTTAGCGCTGACTTTGATCAAAGCACCAGGGGAGTGGGGCGCCGATATCGCAGTTGGCTCTGCTCAACGCTTTGGAGTGCCAATGGGATTTGGTGGGCCACATGCCGGCTTTATGGCTGTACGTGCTGGATTGGAGAGATCTCTGCCTGGTCGATTGGTCGGTCAAAGTATCGACGCGCATGGCAATCCCGCTTTTCGTTTAGCTCTGCAAACTCGCGAACAACATATTAGGCGCGATAAGGCAACGAGCAATATCTGTACCGCTCAAGTTTTACTTGCAAATATGAGCGCCTTTTACGCAATGTGGCATGGACCTGATGGTCTGCGTGAGATAGCAGAGCGAATACATGGATATGCATCACGTCTTCAAAGCGCAGCAAAATCTCGTAATGTAAATATCTTCGATACGGTAACGATTGATGTCGTCGATGCGCAAGCGATACACACGAGAGCGATTGCCAAAAAGTATAACTTTGGCCGAATCTCAAATACACAGATACGAATCTCTTTCGATGAGACTACAACTGATTCATCTTTCAATGAAGTACTAGCAATTCTTGGACTATCTGACACGAAAGAAAATTCGATTGCACCTGCCTTCGCGCGTACTTCAACGTATCTCACGCACCCAGTTTTCAATACATATAAATCCGAGACTTCAATGATGCGCTATCTGCGCACTTTGGCAGATCGCGATCTCGCCCTTGATCGCACAATGATTCCTTTGGGCTCGTGCACCATGAAATTAAATGCGGCAACGGAGATGGAATCAGTAACGTGGCCAGAGTTCTCCTCACTTCATCCCTTCGCGCCAGCAGATCAGTCAAAGGGTTCACGTTTACTCATCGAACAACTTTCTAAATGGTTGGTGGAGATCACCGGCTATGACGCTGTTTCATTGCAACCAAATGCTGGAAGCCAAGGAGAATTCGCCGGCCTATTAGCAATTCGCAATTATCATGATTCACGTGGCGATACTGGACGAAATATTTGTCTGATTCCATCGAGTGCACATGGCACAAATGCAGCCAGTGCGGTGATGGCTGGAATGTCTGTTGTAGTAATAGATTGTGATGACGAAGGAAATGTTAGTTTGGAAGATCTAAAGTTAAAGATTGCACTCAATGCTGATTCACTTGCAGCGCTGATGGTCACATATCCATCGACGCATGGTGTTTTTGAATCTGCAATCTCAGAAATCTGCGCAATGATTCATGATGCAGGCGGACAAGTCTATGTAGATGGCGCAAACCTCAACGCACTCGTTGGAACGGCGCAACCTGGAAAATTTGGCGCTGATGTTTCTCATCTCAATCTTCATAAAACTTTCTGCATTCCTCATGGTGGTGGGGGACCGGGTGTTGGTCCAGTAATCTCCAAGGCACATTTGGCACCTTTTCTACCTAACCATCCATTAGATGCAAGTGCAGGCCCTGCAACAGGTCCCGGACCAATTTCATCTGCACCATTTGGTTCTGCAAGTATTTTGCCAATTTCGTGGGCATATATTCGCCTCATGGGGGGAGAAGGGCTAACGCATGCAACAGAGGTCGCAATTTTGAATGCGAACTACATGGCTGCGCGCCTCAAGTCCTCATACCCGATTCTCTACACAGGAAACAAGGGTTTGATTGCACACGAATGCATTTTGGATCTACGTGAGATTACGAAGATTTCTGGAGTAAGCGTCGATGATATTGCAAAGCGCTTAATGGATTTTGGTTTCCATGCACCAACGATGTCTTTCCCAGTTGCTGGAACTTTAATGATCGAGCCAACTGAATCCGAAGATGTTCTTGAGATGAATCGCTTTGTTGATGCCATGATCGGTATTCGCTTCGAAATCCAAGAGATCATCGATGGCAAGCAAGATATCGATGCTTCACCACTTCGAAATGCGCCACACACCATTGGAGCTATTGCAGCGACTAATTGGGAGCACACCTATTCACGTGAAGTAGGAGCCTTTCCAGCCACGATTACAGGCCTTATTCCTGGTGAATTGATAGGCACTAGAGGTAAGTACTGGCCAACCGTTGGACGCATCGATGGCGCCTTTGGGGATCGCAACTTGGTCTGCTCCTGTGCGCCGATAGAGGCGTATAGCTCCTAGGTGATTCTTATTTACTTTACATAATGCAACTTATCGGCGTTAGATTCAGGCTCAGTCGTATATACGCCGGGCTATAAATCCGACGATTCCAAGGCCTACCAAGGTTAGCCAGAAAGCCCAATTCCCCAATTTATTTGCCAATGTTTGATCGGAATAGAGTGTTGAGTCTGCAAACAAATGATCCGGTTGATTACTGGTTGTTGATTGAACAATATTTCCTTGTGAATCGATAACTGCTGAAATTCCTGTTGTTGAAACACTAACGAGATCTCGATGGTTTTCAATCGCTCGGATTCGAGAAATCGACAATTGCTGCGCACTTTGGGCACTTGTTCCAAATGTTGCATTATTCGTTTGAACAACGAGTAAATTCGATTGCCGACTTATGCGATTAATGTACGAATCATCGATGAGTTCATAGCAAATGATTGGCCCCAGGAGCGCGTTATCAACATTATGTACAATATCGCTTGTGCCAGGAGAGAAATCTTGCACATCGTCGACAAATGGTGAGAAATACCTGGCAATGCTACGAAGTGGAATGTATTCACCAAAAGGTGTCAAATGTTGCTTGATATATGTCGATACCGCACCTTTGCCCCACAGTAGTGAGGTATTTTCAATCCTTTTATCTGCACCTAAAACAGCTCCAATGATGATTGGTTTACCAGTCTCTTCATTGATAGCCGATAGTGATGAGCGAACATCTGCATTCCTAAATGGATCCACATCGACACTATTCTCGGGCCAAATGATGACGTTGTAATCCTCTTTCTCTTCAACCGCTCGTAGCGTCTCTTTGACATGCATGTTGAAAACAGCCTTAGCTCTGGAATTGAAATCTAAACCAAGTTGGGGAACGTTGCCCTGCACAAGCAACGATTTGAAATTTCCAATCGATTGTATTGATGGCAATGCAGCTACTGAAAGAATGAGAAGAACCACCACAGAGCCATAGATCGCAGCGATTTTGAATTGACGTTTGACAAAAAAGAGCGTGATTCCAATACAGGTGACGACAGATGTAAGTAGTGAGACTCCCCCCATCGCAACCACTTCTCGATATGGTGCATCCGCTTGGCCAAATGCTAAACGCCCCCATGCAAATCCTTCAAATGGAAAAATCGATCTGATTTGTTCTAACAAAAGAAATATCGCTGGAAAGTAAACTATTCGCTTTTTCCGCGCCCATGCAAGTGGCAAGAAAAGAAGTGACTCCCCCAAGCAAAGAATGAGCCATGGGATATTGCCCACATAGGTGGAGCTCCAATGCAGAAGAAATGCATTGAATGTAAATGCCACGACAAATGTATTGATAATCGATCGTTTACCTTTTTGAAGAATCCAGATCCATAGAGAGATGGCAAGAGGCGCTAAGTACCATCGCCCAATGGGTGGAAAACTCGCGGATAAGAGCCATCCAGTGAAGATTGAGACGAGAAGCATTACCAGCCCAGTGCAGCAATCATTTTATCAACCGATGCACCCAGTCCGTATTTCTCTTGAAACTTATAAATCTCAGAGAGATCTTTGGGCTTACTAGGCATAGCAATTTCCATTGAAGGAATAGAAACGTCTCGTGCACAGTGAACCAGTGTTGGCGCAATTTTCAAATAATCGAGACCTTCTAGAATTTTTTTGCTCAGAGCTGGAGCGAAAGGTGAATCAGCTCCCTTTGCTTTCGCAATTGCTTCATCAACATCTGCTGCATTATTCGCAATTATTGCCGCGCCTTTTTCGCCAATACCTTTAACCCCTGGTAAACCATCGGAGGGATCTCCACGAAAAATTGCAAAGAGAGCGTATCTATCGCCAGGAATGAGATATTTGTTCGTGACCCATGCATGGTCAACTAAATCGTGTTGTGAAACTCCCTTTGCAAGATAGACAACTTTTATATCTTGCTTGTCATCAACTAGTTGAAAAAGATCACGATCACCAGTAACAATACGTATGGGTCCCTTTTCGCGCACTGCAAAAGTCGCCATCACATCATCTGCTTCATAATCATCTACACCGACTAACGGAATACCGAAAAGATCTAGTAAATCTAAAAGGATTGGAATTTGCGCAGTGAGTGTTTCAGGCTCTTCCTCCTCCCCCTCAACATCGAGGCGATTCGCTTTGTAATCTGGAAATAGATCCACGCGCCATGAAGGACGCCAATCACCTTCGATGCAAGCAACTATTCGATCTGGTTTATACATTCCAATCAAACGAGATGTCATATCTAGATAGCCACGTATTGCATGGACGGGCATTCCATCAGGAGCGGTAAGCGTGTCTGGCATTCCGTAATAAGCGCGATACCAAAGGGAAGCGCTATCTAAGAGCATCAAGGTCATAAGTCCCCCATGAGATATGCAACGACGCCGCGATCCAAACGCTTCACGCCATCTTTACATTTATCACGAAGATTTTCACTTGCTCCACCTATTTGCGTGAGTAAATCGATGAGTTGTTTAGTCGAGCGGACAAAATCTCCTACGGATAAGTCACTACCTTTGAGAACACTTGATAACGACTGGCCATTTGCCCAACGGTATGAAATGGAACAGAAACCAAAGTCGGGTTCCTTCTGAGTTTTCACACCGAAATCATTTTCTAACTTCTCTAATTGTGCCCAAAGCGAAGCGATCTCAGAGAGTGCATTTGCAACATTGATATGAGGAATTTTGGGAGCGAGATTCTCTTGAGAGCGAGATTGGAAGATCATCGATGATGCAACAGATAGGAGTTCTGGTGCACTCAGATTATCGAGTAGGCCAAGTCGGATTGTCTCCGTTAATAAGAGATCGGATTCGGCATAAATTTTGGCAAGAATTTTGCCTTGAGGAGAGCTCTTCTCCCCGTCAATATATTTGAGATGGGTTAGAACATCGCAAATTTGATCAAATGTCTTAGCAATAACATGTGTTCTATTTTCAACACGTTTGGTCAGACCATCATTTTCGCGTCTCAATCTATCTGCTCTCTCAGCAAGACGCGCATGAGTCTCACGATCACTGCAGCCATGGCAACTATGTTCGCGCATCCCTTTTTTTAGTCCTTGCATTTCGCTTTCGAGATGAGCCCTCTGCCTATTATCAAAAGTTTTCTTACCATCGCGCTTAGAGAGGAGAATTTCAATCTCACGAATCTCGCGTCGCAATCGTGCATAATCATTGAAATCCCCGAGATGGCAGGTTGCATCTTTCATTAGATCATCCATTGCAACCTTATTCTTTTTGATCTGTCGCGTTAGACCCACAACTGCTCTATCTGCCTGAAATTGCGCAAATGATGATTCGAGGGAACCACGAGCGCGTTCGCGACCAAATCGAGAGATGAGATTTATCGCCATGTTATAGGTCGGGGCGAAAGAGGAACGCAGAGGATAAGTACGAGTAGATGCGAGTCCAGCTGCGGTTGCTGAATCAACAGTAGGTGACCATTGAATAACTGCATTACCTTCGATATCGATTCCACGACGACCTGCGCGACCAGTGAGTTGTGTGTACTCCCCTGGCGTAATCGGAACATGTGCCTCACCGTTATATTTCACAAGTTTTTCGAGTACAACGGTACGTGCCGGCATATTAATGCCGAGTGCAAGCGTCTCTGTTGCAAATACTGCTTTGACTAAACCCTTTTGAAATAATTCCTCTACCGCACCTTTGAAACTAGGAAGTAGACCTGCATGGTGTGCAGCTATTCCGCGCTCAAGCGCGGTGAGCCAATCATCAAAACCAAGAACAACTAAATCTTCGTCAGCGAGGTTCTGTGTGTATCTCAGCGCCGTCTCTCTGATGATCGTTCTTTCCTCGGTACTAGTAAGTCGAAGGCCGGTCTGCAGGCATTGCTTTACTGCTGCATCACATCCGATTCGAGAGAAGATGAATGTAATAGCGGGCAAGAGGTTTTCACGATTGAGCTTTTCAATAATATCTGCGCGAGTGAGGCGACCGCCTTCTTCGCTAAATCGTTCGCGGCGATGGCGAGGTATTCGTACCTTTCGCATCGCCTCACGTTCTAACTTCAAAATTTCAGGACTAATTTGTCCGGGTTGAGAGAAGAGGTCAATGAGTCGATTTCCAATGAGAACATGTTGGTAGAGAGGAATAGGTCGAATTTCACTGACAATCACTTCGGTACTTCCGCGAATCTCCCCCAGCCATTCGCCGAACTCTTCAGCATTTGAGACTGTTGCAGAAAGTGAAATCACTTGCACGCTCTCCATCAAGTGAATCAAAACTTCTTCCCAAACGGCGCCACGAAATTTGTCTGCCAAATAGTGAACCTCATCCATGACAACACAGCCCAAATTCTTTAGTGTCGAAGAATTTGCGTAGAGCATGTTGCGAAGCACTTCAGTGGTCATTACAAGAATATCTGCTTCACTATTGATGCTGGTATCTCCCGTCAGAAGACCAACGCGATCTTCGCCAAAACGGGCTACAAACTCTTGATATTTTTGATTTGAAAGAGCTTTGATAGGAGTTGTATAAAAACACTTCATGGAGCGACGCAGCGCAATGTAGGCGGCAAATTCCCCTACGACGGTTTTACCTGCTCCTGTAGGTGCTGCAACTAGAACTCCCTTGCCATCCTCGACAGCATTGCATGCCGCAATTTGAAAGGGATCAAAGGGGAAATCAAAAGTTTCGATAAATTCAGCAGTGATCTGGTACTTCTTGCGCGCACTCGCTGCTGCGAATTTTTCTGCTGGAGAGGCTATGGAATCCATGTAGATAGAGCCCCCATTACGCATTCAGCCGAAATAGGTAGTTGACCTATTCGCTCACCATCTGCATAAGCAACAGTATCGGCTTCAATGCGAACTCTTCTACTTCTATAAACCGTGACTTCTGGATGATGTATATGTTTGCCGCTGTAGACCTTCGGAAAGACACGAATAAATTCAGGTATAGATACTGGCCTAAGAATCATCACATCAAATAATCCATCTTGGATATTTGCATCGGGACAGACTCTCATTCCGCCACCATATGAAGAGCCATTTCCAATCGCTATGAGCATCGCCTGAGTAGAAATAACTTGATCGTCTAATTCAATCTCATACTGAATGGCTTTGAACCTAGGTAACTCGAGTGCCATTGCTGCGTTGTAACGCATAGGTCCCTTGGGCCATTTCAAAACATTTGCACGTTCATTTACAACTGCATCGAAACCAGAGGAGAGAACTACTGCAAACCACTCACCATCGACTAACCCCAAGTCGATATTTACGGGCTTAGTTTCGAATACTCGTTGAAGATAGGCCGTAATGTCATCGAGTGACCAACCAAGAGTTCGCACAAGATCATTTCCGGTACCGCCAGGAATAAATGCAATCGGGATATTTGCAGGAACTGCCGATTGCAGAATCAGGTGAGCTAAACCATCTCCCCCAACTGCAATGATTCCATCGATAAGGTCGCGATTTCTAGAAATCTTTTCTTTGAGTGAAGTAGAAAGAGATTGCGCACTGACACCGGTGACAATCTCATAATCAATTCCTTTACTTGCGCAGTATCCTGCAACTTTCGTACCCATCGTGGCTCCACGACCCTGTCCAGATGTCGGATTGATTGCTATGAGCCACATTAGTTAGATTTCTTGTGCACTCTCAATTGGCATGACTCCATCAAGGGCCTTCAATTTTTTCTTATCTCGTCGCTTATCGACAAGCAATGCAATACCGCCAGCCATAAAGTAAAGCAAACACAACGGAATTGCTAACAGAAGCATCGTGAATGGATCCGCTGTAGGAGTGAATGCGGCTGTAAATAATACGATAGAAAATATCCAAATTCTCCACGGTTTGAGAATTGTCTCTCCTCGCAAAAATCCGATGAGATTGAAAGTGACTAAGAAAACCGGGAGTTCGAAGGCTAAACCGAAGATCAAAATGATACGCATTACGAAATCGAGATAATCATCAAAGCGAATTAGATTTGATAACGAGCTAGGTGTAAATCCGAAGAGGACCTTGATTGCGACAGGCAGAACTAGGTATCCAAGAGTTGCACCTGCTGCAAAGAATGGCGTCGCCGAGAGAATGAAAAAGATGGAGTTACGTTTCTCTTTGCGATGAAGTCCTGGAGCAATAAATGCCCACAGTTGGTAGAGCCACAGTGGTGCAGAGAGAATTACTCCAGTCAGGAGAGCTACCTTTATTTGTAAATTGAGAGGACCTAAGACTCCGTTGATATAGAGGGAACCACAGCTGGCATCTCCGTTAGCTTGCGCAGCAGACAAATCACACACTGGTGTAGCGAGTTGGGTAATGATCGGGTTATAGAAAAACCACCCTATGATTGCTCCCACAACGATGACAAAAACGGCGCGAAAGAGTCTTTTTCTAAATTCGCGTAAATGATCGAGCAGCGGCATACGACCGCTTGAGGTGGCCGCCATAGATATTACTTTTCGGTGCTGCCCTCTTCGCCGCTCTTCTTCTCATCTTGATTCATCTCTTTTATCTCACTCTTAAAGATTCGCATTGAGCGACCGAGTGAGCGAGCAGAATCTGGAAGACGCTTTGCTCCAAAGAGGACAAGAACGACAATAAGAAGAATCAGAATATGACTTGGCTCGCGTAGAAACATGGATACCCCTTTGTGGTTCGTGCCTTGCGGAAATACTACCCCGAAACCTCTTTCTTATCTAAGGGTCCCTTACTTCTTCTCATAGAGGGCCAAAAGGGCTTTCGCCGAAGTCGCAATATCGCCCCTTTCGCTCTCTGGAGAGATGAGTTCAACTGATGCCGCCGCCGAGAAGATCATCCTTCTCATCCATTCTGAAGTGAAGGAAGAAATCTCCTTTTCGATACCGGAATGGAGCTCCTTATCATCTCCTTCAAATTCAAAGAGTTCTCTAGCAGCGCGTAAGTGACTATGAATGCGAATTCGATAAGAAATTTGAGGATTCTCTATACCTTGTGAAAGATGCTCTGGCTTCAATTTCTTTTCGGCGATAGAGGCGCTTTGAATGCGATCAAGTCGAAAAGTTCGAAAAGATTGAGCCTGATCGCAGTAAGCAAATACATATTCGTGGAATGAATCGTTCTGCCATTCGATGGGCAATATTGTTCGCTCCGAAATTCGATCGGCATAGAGTGAGTGATATTTGATATTTAAAGATGTTCCTGAAGAAATTGCTGTGGTGATCGCAGAACGTATGGAGCCGTCAATGGCCGGTTCCGCTTTCAACTGCGCCTGCAAACCGATCAGTGTTCGCAAACGCTGCGACAAAACATCGATATTCGATAGTAGATCTTTACGGTCAAGTGCGAGAGCACTACGAACAAGGTCAAGTCCTAGTAGAAGAGCAATCGCTTCTTCTTTATTGAGTGATCGCGGACTCTCTAGTGTTTGTGCATTTCGAATCGTCACATAGCCAGAGTCAAATGAGAGATCAATCAACTCCAGTGGCGTATAGCCCGGTAAGCCACACATCCATAGCGTCATCAGGTCAGCATTCATTTCACTCTCACTCACGCCAAAATTTTGAGCAAGAGTAGATAATGCAATTCCTTGATGAGCATGCAAATAGGGAACAAGATCGAGCATACGCGCTGCTTTATTTAGCGGGGAAGTTGGATTCTTAGCCATGAAGCACCACCAACTGCCGGAGTGCATCTATGACGCCGGTACGCAAGGAATCGTCGCTAACAACTTTTGCATCTGCGCCATGCCAGAGAACTAGTTTTATCATTCGCTCAACATCTGGATAGGAAATCTTAATTCGATCCCACTCCCCCATATCTTCAAGACTTATCGCCATATGGCGCAAAACATGTGCTTTACCTTTACGTATATCGAGATCTGATTTCATAAGCGCATCAGCACCACTGAGTTGAGCGGCCAAATCGAAATCTTTTGGAATTTCGTAGCTTTTACCTTTGGATGCTTTAGCAATATCGCCATCGATACGATCAAATCTGAACATGCGAATGCCTTCGCGCTTGTGATCAAAACCGACGAGGTACCAATGCCCATTTCTAGTGGCAATTCCATATGGATCTACAATTCTTTCTTCGATACTCAATTCAGCTGCAATGTAACTAAAAGTAACTGGAATTCGAGAGGTAATAGCTGCTGTGAGAGTTTCAAAACTTATATGTGAAGAACTCAATCTAGGTGTCATTGCCGGCAAGGCGTCAATATCAGAGACAACACCTATAGAAGAGAGTCGCAGAAGAGCGCTTTGCGCTGCACCATCAAGTGCAGCGCCTCTCCAAGCCTCCGCTGCGAGTGAGAGGAGAGCAAGATCTTCACCAGAAATATCATCGAGGTTGAGTGCATAGCTCTCAGGTCTGATTCGATAACCTGCTTCATCATCGAATAGCGGATCGAAACTTCCAACTTCAATTTCGATACCTAAATTGCGAAGATCATCTTTATCGCGCTCAAACATTCTCTCTTTTGTATCTGCTGCGCCTTCGTATCCCTCAACGGTTCTAAATATTTCACTCTTTGTAATAAATCTCTTTGTCGCAAGAAGTGCGATTGTGAGATTGACTAAACGCTCACTCTTCCGCGACACCGTAAGAGCCTTTCGCAGGACGTCGTCGACGCGCAAGTACCTCAACACCAGGTGCCATTCGACGAGACTGAATAAGAAAACCTGTGTGACCAATCATCCGCTGTTGAGGGCGAACTGCTAATCCTTCATGGTGCCATCCACGCACTATCGTTTCGCTACTCTCTGGTTCAGTGAAGCGACCATCATCTTTGAGGGCTTCAGCAGTTACGGAAAGCTGTGTTGTCGTTGCGACATAGGCTAGAAATACTCCGCCTGGTCGCAGCGCTCGAGCAGCAAGATCAACGCATTCCCAGGGTGCCAACATGTCGAGGATTACACGGTCATACTCAGATTCGAAATTTTGATCCTGTAAATCTCCGACACTGAGTGACCAGTTAGCTGGTTTTTCTCCAAAGTAGTTCGAAACATTTGAATGCGCATTTTCGGCAAAGTCTGCACGTCGCTCTATTGAGTTCACTTTTCCAGATGGTCCAACTGCTCGCAGAAGTGAGATTGTAAGTGCGCCGCTACCAACACCCGCTTCTAGAACTCGTGCACCTGGATAAATATCAGCAAGTCCCACAATCATTGCCGCATCTTTGGGGTAAACAATTGTTGCCCCGCGAGGCATAGTTAGAACATAATCTGCTAAAAGTGGTTTGAAAGCAGTGAATTTTAATCCCGCTGTTGTACTTACAACGCTACCTTCAGGCAGACCGATGAGTTCATCGTGGACAATCCATCCCTTATGTGTGTGCCATTCTTTTCCAGGAGTGATTGTGAAGCTATAGAGCTTGCCCTTGGGATCAGTAAGTTGAATACGATCACCATCTGCGAAATACCCGAGGTTAGACACCTGAGCATTCTAGGCGTTTGAGGGTATCTTCGCCTCTATGGAACTACCTCTTCGACTATCGCCTAGTCGCATCTCTGATTTCAATAATTGTCCCCAGCATTACAAATACCGGGTCGTTGATAAGTTACCCGAACCACCAAGTATTGATGCCGAACGCGGAACCCTTGTCCATACAGTTTTACATGACCTCTTCGAATCTCCTGCCGCAGAGCGAACTCCAGAAAAGGCTATTGAATTACTGCCTTCACGCTGGGTTGAACAAATGGAAAGCAAACCAGAATTAGCGACAATGATTACGAATGAAAAGGAATGGCTAGATAGAGCGAGTGCTCTCTTACGAGTTTATTTCGAGTTAGAAGATCCTTCCTCTTTTGATGCAACACATCGTGAATTGCATTTGGAGAACGACCTCAGTGAAAAACTCTATCTGCATGGATACGTTGACAGACTCGATGTTGCGCCAACTGGTGAAGTTCGAATTATTGATTACAAGACTGGTAAATCTCCAAAACCTGGATGGGAAGAGAAAGCCCTCTTCCAATTACGCGTCTACGCACTCCTTTACTGGAAGAATCACGGAGTTCTTACTCGATTATTGCAGTTGATTTACTTGGGTGATGGGAAAGTGGTTCGTAGCCAACCAACTATCGCTGATCTCGAATCTACAGAAAAAATACTCTTACAAATTGCCCGTGATTTAGAAGCATCATATGAAAAAGATTACTGGCCAACTAAAACTAGTCGCCTATGCGACTGGTGCCATTTCAAATCTATCTGCCCAGCCCACAATAATTAGTGTAAAGTGAAATGCTTGTAGTACTCGCCTAATACATCCAGGTCGAGTTCTTCAAGACTTTTTATCACTCGCACTCGTGGCGATTCATTCACAGTCACAAAATGCGGAACAGCGATAAGGAAGGCCCCTGATGAGGTAGCTGCCGCTACCCCGGTAAGTGAGTCTTCAAAAATTAGACAATTACTAATATCAACACCAAAAAACTCTGCCGCCTTGAGGTAACCCTCAGGTGCTGGCTTCGTTTCTTTAACATCATCAGATGAAATGGTTGTGGCAAAATCATGATCAACTCCACGAAGAACTGCATTGACAATATTTCGTGGACTTGCAGAAACCATAGCAATGGGAACTCCCGCAGCCTTCAGAGCGCTAGCCAATTTTTGTGCTCCAGGCATCAGTTGCGTTCCGGCTGAAAGTTTTGCGACAACGATTTTTATGAGTTCGTCTGTAAAAAATTTCTGACTTTCAACCTTTGCTAAGGAGAACATATATTCTCCAACGCGAGTCAACGGGCCACCAAGGCAATAAACCTGATCGTCATGTGTCCACGCATGGCCATATCGAGCCATTAATTCAGTTTCACCCTCAAGCCACAAAGGTTCAGAATTGGCGAATAGCCCATCCATATCAAAGAAGACAGCGCTAAAAAATTTCTCCATTAGTTAGCGTTGAAGTACTTTGCTTCTGGGTGATGCACGATGATTGCAGAAGTCGATTGTTCGGGATGTAATTGGAACTCCTCTGATAATTCAACTCCAATGCGACCAGGATCTAATAATTCACAGAGTTGAACTTGCTGCTCAAGATCTGGACAGGCAGGATAACCAAATGAATAACGGGAGCCTCGATAACCCTGATCCAATATCTCCTGTAAATCAGGTGAATCTAGATTATTTAGTGCTAACTCCTCACGAATACGCGCATGCCAATGCTCTGCTAACGCTTCAGTGAGTTGCACAGATAAACCATGGAGTTCCAAATAATCTCGATAGGCATTTGCTTCAAAGAGTTTGGCACTTGCAGCACTGACTGATGCACCCATCGTTACGATATGGAAAGCGACCACATCTGCTTTTCCTGATTCCTTACTGGCAAAGAAATCACTGATGCAAAGACGTCGATCTCGCGTTTGTCGTGGAAACTTGAATCGGGTGCGTTCTTTACCTTTATCGGAACCTTCATGATGCAAAATTACTAAGTCATTGCCGTCGCTAACGCAAGGGAAGTATCCATATACGACAGCAGCATTGAGCCAACCCTGTGATTGTGCTTGATTGATAAGAGCGCGCAATCGCGGACGCCCTTCCTCTTCGACCATCGTTTCGTATTCGCCGCGGTTACCTTTTAGTCCCCACTGACCCACGAAGAGTGCTCGCTCGTCGAGCATCCCTGAATATTGCGCAAGAGGGATTCCTTTGATAACTCGCGAACCAAAGAATGGAGTATTCGGAATATCAATATCGATTGCCACATCACTGCGTCGTGTATCGATTTGTGTCTCACTTGCAATCTTGCGCGTGTTCGCGACTCTACGTTCGCGAAGAGCGGGTAGAGCTGCACCAAGGTCGCCACGTTTAATGGCCATGATTGAATCCATCAGGCGTAGTCCTTCAAATGCATCTCGGGCATAGCGAACTTCACCTGGAAATACAGAGGCCAAATCTTGTTCAACATAGGCACGTGTGAGAGCTGCTCCCCCGAGAACAATTGGCCATCTCTGATCGAGTCCTCGAGATGTAATCTCTTCAAGATTTTCTTTCATAATTACTGTTGACTTGACGAGCAATCCACTCATACCGATTGCATCTACATCCGATTCAAGAGCGGCGTCGATAATCTGGTTTACCGTCTGCTTAATACCAATATTTACAACGCGATAACCATTATTTGTAAGAATAATATCGACCAAATTCTTACCGATATCGTGAACATCACCTTTGACTGTAGCGAGCAACATAGTTCCACGCCCTGCTTCATCAGTCTTCTCCATATGCGGTTCTAGAAGTGCGACCGCACTCTTCATTACTTCAGCGCTTTGAAGCACAAATGGCAATTGCATCTCACCTTTACCGAAAAGCTCTCCAACTTCTTTCATGCCTTCGAGAAGGTAATCATTGATTATCGCTAGTGGTGCTATTCCTTGCGCTCGAGCTGCATCTAGATCATCTTCAAGTCCGACTTTTTCACCATCGATGATGCGTCGCTCTAGACGTTTTTCGAGCGGAAGAGCCGCCAGTTCAGCGGCACGTGTATTACGCGATGCAGCGAGCTCTACACCTTCAAAGAGTTGGAGAAATTCAGTGAGTGGGTCATAAATACATTCATCGCCATTGAATATTCGACGGTCGTAGATGAGATCGAGTGCGACTTCCTTTTGGCGCTCTGGAATACGCGCCATAGGCATAATTTTAGAAGGATGCACAATTGCAGAATCCAATCCAGCATTGACACATTCATTCAAGAAGACTGAGTTCAAAACAACGCGTGAAGCGGGATTGAGGCCAAATGAGACGTTACTGACTCCTAGGGTTGTTTGTACCTGAGGGAATTCAATTTTTAATTGCTTGATTGCAGAAATTGTCTCAATTCCATCTCGACGAGTCTCTTCTTGTCCTGTGGCAATTGGAAAAGTGAGACAGTCAATCAAAATATCTCCAGTCTGCATACCCCACTTTTGCGTTAGATCATTGATGAGTCGCCTAGCAACTTGAAGTTTCCATTCGCAATCGCGCGCCTGGCCTTTTTCATCGATCGTGAGAGCAACAACTCCAGCACCGTGCTCAACAACTAGTGGCATGATTTTGGCGAAACGAGAATCGGGTCCGTCACCATCTTCGAAATTCACAGAGTTGATGATGCTTCGGCCGCCAAGTTTTTCTAATCCCGCTTTGAGAACTGCTGGTTCGGTAGAATCCAAAACAATAGGAAGTGTTGAGGCAGTTGCAAAACGTGAAGCAAGTTCGGACATATCTGAGACACCATTGCGGCCTACATAATCCACCGAAAGATCGAGCATGTGTGCACCATCGCGAATCTGATCACGTGCTATTTCAACACATGTCTGCCAATCTTCTTCGAGAAGCGCATCTCTAAATGCTCGCGATCCATTTGAATTTGTACGTTCACCGATAGCGAGATACGTCTTATCTTGCCTGAAGGGAACATATTGATAGAGAGATGATGCTCCTGGCTCGATATCTGTGACTCGATTAATATTTAGCGTTCCCCCAATTTCATCGACTACAGCCTTGAGGTGTAATGGGGTTGTTCCACAACATCCGCCAATGAGTGATACTCCATAATCTTTTACAAAACCTTTGAGGGCTATTGCTAACTCTTCAGGGTTGAGTGGGTAATGAGCACCATTAGCACCAAGAATCGGTAGACCGGCATTTGGCATGACAGATATTGCGCAATGTGCACTCTTAGATAAGTAACGCAAATGCTCCGACATTTCAGTTGGACCAGTTGCACAATTGAGACCAATAAGATCAATATCGAGTGGCTCTAAGGCATTGAGAGCCGCACCGATTTCAGAACCGAGCAGCATAGTGCCAGTAGTTTCTACAGTTACTTGTGCAATGAGAACAATATCGCGCTCACACTTATCGATTGCATTGCGTCCGCCATTGATGGCAGCTTTTGCCTGTAATAAATCTTGTGTTGTTTCGATGAGCAATGCATCAACGCCGCCATCAATGAGTCCTTGCGACGCTAATTCATAAGCGTCTCGCAATTTTTCATATGTTGTATGTCCAAGACTTGGCAATTTTGTACCGGGACCGAGTGAACCTAAAACGAAGCGCGGCTTCTCCGCAGTAGAAAATGAATCAGCACATGCGCGAGCAATCTTTGCTCCCTCGAAAGCCAATTCGTAAATGCGATCTTCGATCGAGTATTCGGCAAGATTTGCCCAGTTGGCTCCAAAGGTATTTGTCTCAATTGCATCTACACCCACGCTCAAATATTCATCATGAACACTGGCGACAACATCTGGGCGGCTGACGTTGAGAATCTCGTTACAACCTTCATGGCCTTGAAAATCTTCCAGTGTCGGATTCGCTTCTTGGAGCATTGTTCCCATGGCGCCATCTGCAATAACAACCCGAGTTGAGAGGGCTCTGCGCAGGAGACCAGGGCTCTTTGAGGACGATTTCAACTTACTCACTTGTCGAAGGTTACCGTAAGGTGTCGATATGGAGATTCACAAAATTCCTGCGCTTCGTACCCCCATCATGGTGATTGCTTTCACCGGCTGGAATGATGCGGGCGAAGCCGCCTCAGGAGCATTAGCTCACCTTCTTGGAGCATGGAGCGAAGATGAAACTTCAATTCTCCCAGAACTCATTGCTGATATAGATCCCGAAGAGTTTTATGATTTTCAGGTCAATCGACCAATTATTGATTTAGATGAATCTCAGATTCGCTCGATTACGTGGCCAACTACTCGAGTCTTTGGAATACAAACCCCGCATCTGCCTAATGATTTTGTAATAGTTCAAGGCGCTGAACCTTCGATGCGTTGGAAATACTTCACTCGCGAAATCTTGGATCTTGCTGATGATCTAGATGTTTCATTGGTAATTACTCTTGGCTCCCTTTTGGCAGATACTCCTCACTCACGATCAATTGGAGTCACTGGTACAGGAGGCCACCCTGATTTAGCACGGAGATTAGGAGTGGAAACTTCACGTTACGAAGGCCCGACCGGAATATTGGGAATAATCCAAGATAATTGCTTCAAACGTGGAATAGATGCAATCTCGTTATGGGCTGCAGTTCCTCACTATGCATCACAGTCTCCTTCACCAAAAGCATCTCTAGCGATAATCAATGCACTCGAAGATTTCTTAGAAATCGATCTTCCTTTAGGTGAATTACCAGTTGAATCAACTCAATGGGAGGCAGCTGTTGATTCAATGGCGAAAGAAGATTCTGATATCGCCGAATATATAAAGTCTCTGGAGGAGAGCAAGGATGCAACAGAAATTCCTGAGGCATCAGGTGAGAGTATTGCAAAGGAATTTGAGCGCTATTTGCGCAGACGTACTCAAGATTAGATAGCGATACCCAAGAGTGAATCAATCGCTCTTGAGAGTTCTCCTGCTTCTCCCCCGACGCTACCTTCTAGCGTCTTATCACACCATGTCGATAGAGCATCAAGGGCACCAGACGTATCTAAATTATTTGACAGAGCCCCAATAATTTCGTTGATGACTGTCTTTGTTGGCGCAACTTCCTCGCGTGAAAGCGCGATGCTTATCTTTTCTAGCAGTACAACTGCATCATCGAGTACTGATTGAGTCCACATGCGATCTGCAGAATAGTGTTGCGAAATTAGCGCCAGTCTTATAGCCATTGGACTAATTCCTTCGTTGACCATCTTTGAAACAAAAAGCAAATTTCCTTTACTCTTACTCATTTTTTCGCCATCGAGACCGATCATTCCCGTGTGAACGTAGGAACGTGCAAACTCCTTACCCGATATTGCTTTGCTTTGAGCTGCGCTCATTTCGTGATGAGGAAAAATCAAATCCTTTCCGCCGCCTTGAATATCAATTGAGAATTGGGAGTCAGTATCGCGGCTCAAATAATGCATAGCGATTGCGCTGCATTCGATATGCCAACCAGGACGCCCTTTACCGTAAGGTGATTCCCATCCTGGTTCGCCATCTCGTTGATGCAACCAGAGAAGTGCATCGAGTGGATTGCGCTTTCCCTCTCTGGATGGATCGCCTCCTCGCTCGGCAAATATTTCTATCATCTCTTCTTTACTTAGATGTGATCTTTTTCCAAAATTGGAATCACTGTGAACATCGAAGTAGAGATCTGATTCAACCGAGTAAGTGGGAGCGGCTTCACGAATCTTCGAAATTGAATCAATGATGATTGGAATAGCCTCGACTACACCGATGTAATCTTTAGGAGGAATGATATGTAAATCAACCATGTCACCTCGGAATAGTTCAATCTGGCTTGTTGCCAAATCGCTCCAATCGACATTATCGCGCTTAGCGCGCTCAAAGAGCGGGTCATCAATATCGGTAATGTTTTGAACAAAGTCAACGCGCGCACCACTAGCGCGCAGGAATCGATTGATGAGATCAAAGGTTGTATACGTTGCTGCATGGCCTAGGTGGGTTGCGTCGTAGGGAGTAATGCCACAGACATACATTTGATAGAGATTCTTGCGTGGCAATTCTTCAATTGATTGGCTAGCGGTGTTGTAGAGACGTAATTGCGGAAAATCAAATGAACTCTCGATGGGAGGGATATAGACCTGCGGCCACGATTTCATTTAGAAATAGTATTGCATTGGACTAGAAGGCGGGCCAAGGAATACTTGGCCAATCAGGATTAGGTAAAGGAAAAGTTCCATTTTCTAGAAGATCTTGTATTCGAATCTCCAAAGCAATAAGTTCGTCCTTAGTTAGATACTCATTCAAAGACTCTTCTATGTGCGCGAAATCCGAAATCGCCTTACGGAGTATCTCTATCTCTGTTTCCAATAATGGCTCTCCGGCCCATTGCCACAAGACCGTACGCAATTTGTATTCACTATGGAATGTAACTCCATGATCGCAGCCGAATAGACGACCAGATTTATCCGGCAAAAGGTGACCTATTTTGCGATCTGTGTTGTTGATGATTGCATCAAAGAGTGCCATCGTTCGAAGTTGGGGATCGTCTTGTGAGAAATATTGAGCAAGATCAATCTCTTCATCGATATCAATCCAGAGTTGGACCATTCCTATTCCAAAAGGACCATCTCGCAGAACTGTTGGAGGAACGATGTGCAACGCTAAAAGTTCACTAATCAAAAACGCTGCGTACTCCCTGTGAGCGAGTTGGCCATCAGGGAAATCCCATAATGGTCTCTCCCCCGCTATTGGTTTGTAGATGCATTGTCCTTGAACGTTTCCGTTCTCAATGGAGGCGAATAGCGTTGCATTAGAAGCGTCAACTAATCGTCCAGTTACAGTGATGACTCCTGTCTTGAGGAGTTCTAAATTAGCGTCGGTAACCATTTGCCCTAGGACACAGGTGACCTTGTGGATCAATTGGAATTTCACAGAAAGGACATTGTGTTCGACCTGCATCGACCACGATTAGGGATCGTGTTGCAAATGCTGAAGCAGCACCTGGTGCTAGATAAACCTGCAGTAAATCTCCCTCTTCATCTATTTGTGCAGATTCTTCTCCCGCTGCTTCACATTCGATACAGACCAACGATTTACTCTCATCCCACGAAAGTGAAATAACCCCCACACGAAACTCTTCAAAAATAGGTTGCTCTAATGGTGCTTCATCGCGGCTAGTAGGAATGAGTGCAACGGATGGGTTTGTTCGCCGTAAATCTCTGATGAGCATCTCAACCCGCTGCGCCAAAGCGGCAACTTGTGCCTTCTCTAGCAAAACCGATGTCATGCGGCTCCCAGTGCGTGCTTGCAGGAAGAATGTTCGCTCTCCTGGTTGTCCAACAGTTCCTGCTACAAAGCGTTCAACTGGATTGTAAATATGGGTTATGCGACTCATTTACTCTTCTTCTTTGACGATGGACCGCTGCCACCACCAACTAAGAGACGTTTCCTCGTGGGCGAATTCCCCATCTCTTCAATTTTTGAATGTGAATCATTGAGAAGCAATAGCCGAGGTGTACGAGAAGAAAAATCAAAAACAGTAATCGAAGCCGGATCAATAATAATGCGCTGAAAATCATCGAGTCGCATTCCTAGATTCGCAGCTACAAGCGCTTTTATAACATCACCGTGGCTGACCATGACTATCGCGCCGGTACCAGTTGACGATAGTCCTAAATGCATAGAATCGATTGCTCGTGCCTGCATATTGGCCATACCTTCACCATCGGGGAAAAAGACGCGACTTGGATTTTCTTGAACGATCTTCCAAAGTTTTTCACGTGAGAGGGAACGCAATGTGCGCCCGCTCCACGTTCCGTAATCCACTTCCGTTATTCCATGGTCTTCAACTCTACGAATTCGCGACTTTGTTGATAGCCAAGGGTCGATGGTTTCAACGCAACGTTGTAATGGACTAATTCGAATCTCTTTGACTTTCAAGGTACCCAAACGAGTAGCCAATTCCTGGGCTTGTGTGCGCCCCTTCTCACTCAAAGCGATATTCGGACGTCGTCCAGAAAGTATTCCAGCAGCATTGGCTTGCGAATGTGCATGACGAACTAAAACAACTAAGGACACAGAGCAAGGCTATCGCAACGTTGCAGACTCAGTATTGCTAAGGTCGCCACATGGAATTGCGACGTGCAGGACGGACAGGACTAGATATTTCCCGTCTTGGACTCGGCACAATGACGTGGGGTCGAGATACGGACGAACACGAGGCGGCCGATCAATGTCGGGCCTATATAGAGGCCGGCGGTAATTTTCTCGATACTGCCGCCACCTATGGAGATGGAGATAGCGAACGCGTTATTGGCGGACTTATTGGAACGCTCTTCAATCGAGATGATGTTGTACTGGCTACAAAAGCCGGCATTTCATTTACTGATGGTGAAAGAAATATTGATGTCTCCCGCCATAGTTTGATTTCGCAATTAGAAAAATCTCTCACCCGACTAGGAACTGACTACGTTGATCTCTGGCAGATACATTCGTGGGATTCAAAGATACCTCTCGAAGATACCTTGTCTGCTCTTGATTTCGCGTACTCATCAGGTAAAGCACGCTATGTAGGAGTAACTAATTATTCTGGTTGGCAAAGCGCCAGAGCAGTTACTCTTCAAGAATCACACGCTATGAAGGCTCCGATTGCGACAATACAAAATGAATATTCTCTGCTCAATCGAAGTGTTGAAGAAGAGGTGTTAGATAGCGCTATAGAACTAGGTGTTGGATTCTTAGCATGGTCTCCACTTGGCCGCGGTGTTTTATCAGGTAAATATCGCAATGGAACACCTAGTGATTCTCGGGGCGCCTCTCCTCACTTTGCACACTTCATAGAGCCATACTTGGATGAACGATCCTCTCGCATCGTCGATGCTGTCTGCGTTGCTGCTCAGGGTCTTGGATATTCACCGCTTGAAGTAGCGCTCTCGTGGGTACGAGATGCACCTGGTGTTACTAGTGCAGTCATCGGTGCTCGAACTGGTGCGCAATTACGTGGTGCACTTACCACCGAACAAATCACTTTGCCCGATATCGTTCGAGAAGCACTCAACGATATTTCAGCGCTTTAGCAATTCTCCAGGAAATGTGAAAGAACGCGTACGCCGAAGTGCAGTCCTTCAATCTCAACCCGTTCATCTACTCCATGAAATAGTGCCATGAAATCTAGATCGGGAGAAAGTTTGAGTGGGGAAAAACCGTAACCAACAATTCCCAACTCAGAAAGTGCCTTGTTATCAGTTCCACCACTCATCAAATACGGAACTGGTAGACCCTCAGGATCCTCACTCACGAGCGCTGCACACATTGCATCTACAAGCGGGCCAGAGAAATCACTCTCTAAAGCGATGTCGCGTGTAATTGTTTCAATCTGTATATCTGGACCCACTAATTCACGGATCGTTATATTCAATTCATCTTCATAACCTGGAATAAATCGACCATCAACGACAGCAGTTGCTATCTGTGGAATAACATTTGCTTTATATCCAGCTTGAAGCATCGAAGGGTTTGCTGTGTTTTGCAAGGTCGCGCCAATCATGCGAGATGTACTTCCCAACTCCGTGAGCAATGGACGCAAATCCTTCTCGTTATATGGCTGCCCAGTCACTTTCGCTACGCGGGCAAATAATTCTTTGACTGTCTTTGAATAGCGTTGAGGCCATTCAAAATTACCAATTTTTACAACAGCTTCTGCTAATCGAGTAAGGGCATTCTCGGGATTTATCATTGAACCATGTCCAGCGCGACCTGATGCCGTTAGTCGCATCCAATGAATTCCCTTTTCTGCTGTCTCTACAAAATAGAGGCGCTTGTTATCTCCCACAGTTACTGAGAAACCACCGACTTCCGAAATAGCTTCTGAGCAGCCTGCAAAAACTTGCGGATGATGTGCAACCATCCAACGAGAGCCAAAAATACTCCCCGCCTCTTCATCAGCAAAAAAAGCCAACACTATTCTTCGAGGTGGTACATAGCCACGTCGTGCCCAAGAACGCACCGTCGCGAGCATCATTGCATCCATATTTTTCATATCGACAGCGCCGCGACCCCAGATCATTCCATCTTTGATAACTGCGGCAAAAGGATCTACTGACCAATCTTCTGCATTTGCGGGAACTACATCTAGATGTCCATGTAAAACTAGCGCCGGTCTGGAATCGTCGACACCTTTGATGTTAGCGATTACATTGCAACGCCCAGGTGCAGATTCATAAATCTTTGCCTCTATCCCTACTTCGGCTAGAGAAGCAACAACATAGTTCGCAATATCTTTTTCATCACCTTTGCCATCTCCATAATTGACGCTAGGAAATCGAATCAATTCTTGGCAAATGCGAACAGTTTCCAATTCAAGTTCTTCGCGCTCTTGTTGGCTGATCATCTCCATATTCTCCCCTGTTCCTCCCTTCTTTTGCACCATACGCGTTCTCATTGCTATCGTTAGCCCGCACTCGACCGGGTGGCGGAATTGGCAGACGCGCTAGCTTGAGGTGCTAGTTCTCGCAAGGGATTAGGGGTTCAAGTCCCCTTTCGGTCACTCTTCTCGATAAAGTTACGGCGGTGGCTTCGTGAATGTTGAACAAGCGCTGGCCTTGATTCGCACTATTCCAGATTATCCAAAGCCAGGAATAATCTTCAAAGATATTACTCCCATGCTCGCTAATGGTGAGGCTTTTCATGTAGTCACAGAATCCCTTGCTGCTTTTGCATCACCCACCTGCGCTATCGCGGGGATTGAGGCACGTGGTTTCATATTTGGATCAACTATCGCAACATACTTACATCGAGGTTTCATTCCGATTCGCAAGAGCGGCAAACTTCCATTTACAACACACTCACGCAACTACGCGCTTGAATACGGCGAATCAACTCTAGAAATTCATATCGATGCGATCGCCCTAGGTCAAGATGTCCTATTAGTCGATGATGTGCTTGCTACCGGCGGAACAATGTGCGCTGCTATAGAACTCATCGGTGCGTGTGGTGGAGTAGTCCGAGATATTGCAACAATACTTGAGATACCGGGTCTCGGTGGCCGAGCGCGAATCTCTGCATTACATCCTGGGATTGCGATACACACTTTGATAAGTTCATAACTATGCGCATCAAGCAAATTCAAGGGCTCCGTGCGCTAGCGGCAGTCCTAGTGACACTTTTCCATGCCCGACTGATGCCTGGGGGCTTCATTGGTGTCGATATTTTCTATGTGATTTCAGGTTTTCTTATAACGGGACTCATCCTGCGAGAGATTGATCGCGATGGGAATCTAGATCTCCCCGCGTTTTATCAACGCCGTATCAAGCGATTACTACCAACATCAGCCTTTGTTCTCATATGCACAGCGCTCATCTCGTGGATTCTTCTCCCCGCAATTACTCGAAATAACCTCGGAAAAGATCTCATAGCCGCATCACTCTATGTTTCAAATTATCTTTTTGCCTGGTGGGAAAATGATTATCAGAACCTTAATGCAACGCCATCACCAGTAATTCACTATTGGTCCTTAGCCGTTGAAGAGCAGTTTTATCTAGTATGGCCAATCTTCATTCTCGCTCTTGCTAAATTGGGTAAGCGAATTTACCTCATTGGTGGCATTAGCGTTGTTACTGCTCTCTCACTTCTCTTCTCAATCTACCAAACACAGACTTCGGCAATATGGGCCTTTTACGGATTACCAACACGTGCTTGGGAATTAGGTATCGGCGCTTTACTTCTCTTTATTCCGCCAAATATTTTCAGGTCACGATTACTTCCTTGGATTGCATTTATCGGAATCATCATTTCTGCGATTCGATACGATGAAAACACCGCTTTCCCAGGTTGGAAAGCGCTCCTTCCAGTGGTGGCAACTGCCCTCTTCATTGCCTCAATAAATTCTTGGCCTCCAATATTCAATGACTTGAGCAATAATCGTGTTTCGCAATGGCTTGGTGCAATTTCCTACCCGCTCTACCTTTGGCACTGGCCTGCATTAGTTATTCCAAGCGCTGTTGTGGGACGCCCCCTTCATCTACCAGAGCGATTTGCATGTATTGCTCTAACAATTCTTCTTGCGCACCTAACTCATCGCTTTGTTGAGCAACCATTACGGCATAAAGAATTCTCGCCACGAAAAATATATCAAGGTGCCATATCCGTTACTTTGATCTCAGCCTTACTCTCCGTAGGAATAACACTCACATCGTCAGATGAAATCTCGATTCAAGGTGTCACTACGACAAAATTCTCACTAGCCGATGTGATGAAACGACCAGATATTTATGGTGATACCTGTCATGCAAATTATGGAGAAATAGAATCGGGTGATTGCACCTATGGAGATAAAACAAGTACGAGAACACTCGTCCTATACGGAGACTCACATGCGGCTCAATGGTTCCCTGCACTCAACGAATTAGCGAAGCAAAATAATCTCAAACTCATATCTCTCACAAAATCTGCTTGCTCAGCAGTAGATTCTAAGCGCAGAGATCAAGGCGCCTTCAAAATGGC
The DNA here is from genome assembly GCA_945898065.1 of Bifidobacterium breve. GTDB lineage: Bacteria > Actinomycetota > Actinomycetes > Nanopelagicales > Nanopelagicaceae > Planktophila. The sequence continues at coordinate 118,487 of CAMDHH010000001.1, read as the reverse complement.
GGACTGTAGTAAATGGCGAGAAAATTCAATAAAGAGAATTGCAAAGATAAGACCAGTTGCAGTTATAACTAGCAGTTTCGCACATTTCGAAGCACCACGTAACTATCCAAGTAGATCTATATGGTGGAGCGATGGTCAACGTCGACTTCTTGCAAATTTGAAAGGATCAACTTCGAATATCATCTACATCGCTGATACCCCGCAACCTCAGCGCGATATTCCTTCCTGTTTGGCATCACGCAAGAGTTCTACCTGCGACTCAACTCGGAAGACACCAGTAAGAATAATTCGGGGTTTTGACATTATTGATCCGACGCGATGGCTGTGCACGAGCTACTGCCCTGCAATCGTCGATGGTGTCGTTGCCTACAGAGATAATTCCCATATCTCAGTGGACATGTCTTTGGCCTTAATATCTCGACTCCGTGCCGAACTAACCGCGCGACAGATTTTCCAATTTTCGTGACAGGATACGCCGGTGGCTGAACTCATCTATTACTGCGGCACTATGGATAGTGGAAAATCTACCCTTGCCCTTCAAACTGCCCACAATCATCAAAGTCGCGGACGTACTGGTCTTATATTCACCTCCAAGGACAGGGCTGGCACTGGTGTAATTTCATCTCGCCTTGGTCTGCAAAGTCCTGCAATCGAAGTCGCTCCCACATTAGATATTCATCGATACGTTGTTGACCATCTCTCGGTTGGTGAACGTATTGATTACATTATTTGCGATGAAGCGCAGTTCTATGAGAGTGCGCAAATAGATCAGTTAGCAAAGATTGTTGACGGATTGAGTATTGATGTTTTTGCATTTGGAATCCTCACAGACTTTAGAACTTCACTATTTCCAGGATCTGCTCGTTTAGTTGAACTGGCCGACCGGGTGCACACATTGCAAGTTGAGGCTCTCTGTTGGTGTGGCGCGCGAGCAACTCACAATGCGCGAACCATGGGCGGCGTTATGGTTATTGAAGGTGAGCAAGTTGTAGTCGGTGACGTGGCCACAGGTTCTGAAATTGCCTATGAAGTTCTTTGCCGTCGCCATCATATGAGACAAGTTACGGCACGCGGTTCTCGCGCTGCTCATACTTCAACCGAACCGCTACCATTCACACTCTAATTTGGGGGAGAAAATGAAAACTCGTGGCCTTGCTGTCTTGAAAGCATCTGGAGAATTTACTAACTTCGATTTTGATCGTCGTGAGTTACGTCCAAACGATATCTCCCTTGATATTACATACGCGGGCATATGCCATTCGGATATTCATCAGGTGCGCGAGGAATGGGGTCCAGCGATCTTTCCTATGGTTCCAGGCCACGAAATCGTAGGAACAGTAACCGCACTTGGTTCATCGGTGAAAAAATTCACTATTGGAGAAACTGTTGGCGTCGGTGTATTTGTTGATTCCTGTCGTACATGCGATAGCTGCAAAAAAGGCTTACAGAATTATTGCCTAGAAGGGATGACAGGTACATATAACGGCCTTGAGCGCGATGGTAAAACAGTTGCTATGGGTGGATATTCAAATAAGTTTGTTATCGATGCCGATTATGCCGTTCATGTTCCAGCGCATTTAGATCAGAGCGGAGTTGCACCACTTTTGTGTGCGGGAATAACTCTCTACTCTCCATTAAAAAATTGGAAAGCTGGACCAGGAATGAAGATTGGAGTTATGGGTCTAGGAGGACTTGGTCATATGGGAGTGAAATTTGCTCATGCGATGTGCGCAGATGTAACTGTTTTCTCTCATTCACCTAGCAAAGAAGCAGATGCACTAGCGATGGGAGCCGACCACTTTGTTTCAACAAAAGATATTTCAAACTTGAAACCTCATCACAAAAAGTTTGACCTGATTCTCAATACTGTAAGTGCACGCCTAGATATCAATGAATATCTAGATCTACTCAAGCTCGATGGAACCCTTGTCATTATCGGATTACCAGGAGAGCCTTATGCTGTTCAACCAGGAGCGCTCCTCAATGGCCGTCGCTCAATGGCCGGTTCGATGATCGGTGGAATGCCTGAACTCCAAGAGATGCTTGATTTTTGCGGTAAGCACAACATCGTCAGTGATGTAGAGGTAATCAAGGCTGACTATGTTGATGCAGCGTATAACCGAACAGTTTCAAGCGATGTCAAATATCGCTTCGTTATTGATGCTGCAACTATCTAAATAAACTGATGCATAACGAGTGCCAATAACGGCGCTATAGCAAGTGCTGGCAGAAGATTGCCGACTGCCACAGACTTGATTTTCAGTAATCTCAATGCGATACATAAAAGCATGATGCCACCAACGACAGTCATCGCATCAATTTGGTAACCATCTAGAACCTTGCCCAATGCAAGGCCTATGACCGTCCAAACCCCTTGGTATATGCCAACAGGAAGTGCAGATACTGCAACTCCCCAACCAAGTGATGTAGCAAATGCCATCGCCGCGAAGAAGTCGAGTGTGCTCTTGAGTAGAAGTTGATCGATACCTGTCGACATTCCATCGCTAATACTTCCAAGAATTGCAAGTGGACCAATTGCGAATAAAAGCGAAGCGGAAACAAAACCTTCAACAAATGGGCTTTCTTGAGATGCACCAAATCGCTGACGTAACTTCTCCCCCAGACCATCGAGTCGCTCTTCAAGATTGAGAGCGGAACCGATGAGGCCACCAATGAGTAATGAACCAAGAACAACAAGCAAAGCCCAACCAGATGGCAGAGAATCAATATATTGCGGTGACCAGAGTGGAATGAGAGCACTTGCCGCACCTAAAAATGTGACTAACCCGAGAACATCAGTGAGTAGATCTCGCGTCCTAATTCTCATCCGATTACCTATGAGAACACCGATTGATGCACCGCCAATAATCGTGACTATGTTGATGACTGTACCGATTCCAGGAAACATTATCTACCTACGCAAACCTAATGATTGAGGCAAGACCGAAAACTAGGCAATAAATTGCAAATGGATAAAGTGTCTTTGTTTTAAACCATTTGACCAAAAATGTCACTGATACATACGTTGCAAAGAATGAAACAATCGAACCTGCAGCAATAGGACCCAGCAAAGATCTATATTCGGGTGCAAATAAATCAGGCAATTTCAAAAATGCCGCACCTGCAATAACTGGTAGCGCTAGGAGAAAAGCAAAATCCGATGCCGTGGCGTGTGAGAGCTTTCTCAATAATCCAGCACTCATACTCACGCCAAATCTACTTATTCCAGATAGCAGGGCTAATGACTGTGCAAAGCCGACTGTTATTGCTACCGGAATCGATAGATGTTCAACAATCTGCGAATTAGAATCTTCGTTTACATGTGATCGATTGCTTTTGCGAGTCAATCTCTCAGCACTGAAGAGTAAGAGCCCATTAATAGTGAGAAATGTTCCAGCAGCGAGTGGGCTGGCGAAAACATCTTGTAATGATTTCTCGAAAGTAAATCCTAGAACTGCTACCGGAATTGTTGCTAAAAATACTCTCCAAAAAACACGAGAAGCATCATTATGTTGCCCTCGTAAAGAGTTGAACGCTCCCCCTATTAGCGCAAACCATCTCACACGAAAGACTAAGAAGAGAGCGATTGCACTTGCTGCATGTAATGCAACTGTTACTGCAAGATACGGCGAATTCGGATCTGTAGTAAAACTCGACCACGATCCACCAATCCAACCGGGAATCAAAACAGCATGACCGAGAGATGAGATGGGAAAGAGTTCTGTTATTCCTTGAATCAGTCCGATAAGGATGGCCTGAAAATAGGTGAATTCCATATGGAGCAGGATATCGTGTAGTAGCCTCCACTAATGTCATTGAATTCAGTGCTCAATTGGTTACGCCCACATAAAACGATTCCGATAATGCCGTGGACTGGTACAGGTCGATGGGATCTATCAACTAAACGCTCTCTTATCTTGATATTTGGCTTGATTATTTTTGGTCTCGGAGATTCATTACTCATTCAAAGTCATATTGGTAACGCCCCATGGTCAGTACTTGCACAAGGTGTTTCACAAAATCTGAATATCACTCTTGGGTGGTCAACATTTATACTGAGTTCACTTGTCCTCTTCATTTGGATACCACTAGGTGAAAGACCAGGTTTTGGAACGCTGATGAACATTGTCTTCATCGCAGCTGCAATTGAATTTGGAGTTCTCTATTTCCCAGTAGCTCCAAACTATTTTGTTGGAATTCTTTATTGTTTAGTTGGAATTGCAATGGTGGGATTGGGATCTACTTTTTACATTACGTGTGGATTGGGACCCGGCCCTCGCGATGGTCTAATGACGGCGATTCATAATCGCAGTGGGATCCGAATTGGACGCGTGCGCCTAGCGATTGAGGCGACCGTATTGATTCTCGGCGCGCTCCTCGGTGGGCGTATCGGACTTGGAACTGCGCTCTTTGCGCTATTGATTGGGCAATCGATAGCGATTTCTCTTGGTGTTGTTTCCCGATTTACCGCGAAGTAGCGATTAGTGTGGGGTTATCTCCCCCTGGCTTGTGAGCCATGAATTCACACGGGGTCGCAACCACCCCCGACACCAAAATGAGAAAGGCTCACCATGCTTGATAGCTATTTTAAAATATCAGAACGTGGTTCAACGCTAGGACGTGAAGTACGTGGCGGATTCGTCACATTCTTCACTATGGCTTATATCGTCGCACTCAATCCATTGATCATCGGTCTCTCAAAAGATGCCGAAGGTAAATTCTTGGGTGGTGGCGATGCACCAAATCTCGCAGCGATTGCTGCAATGACTGCACTTATCGCAGGAATTCTTACAATTCTTATGGGTGTCGTTGGAAACTATCCACTTGCACTTGCAACAGGACTTGGCCTCAATACATTCGTTGCAGTTGGAATCGCATCACAAATGTCATGGGCCGATGCAATGGGACTCGTAGTTCTCGAAGGTCTCATCATCACGGTTCTTGTTCTCACAGGATTTAGAACTGCTGTCTTTCGCGCAGTACCAGCACAACTCAAGATCGCGATCTCAGTTGGTATCGGTCTCTTCATTGCCCTCATCGGATTAGTTGATGCAGGCTTCGTTCGCCGTACTGGCTCAGGTCCAGTGCCTGTAACACTCGGTGATAGCGGAACTTTGGTTGGCTGGCCAATTGTTGTATTCGCACTCGGTCTCTTCTTGATGATCGGCTTGATGGTCAAGAAAGTAAAGGGTGCTCTTCTCATCGGTATAGCAGTTGCGACAGTTGCAGCTATTGCCATTGAGTCAGCTTTCAAAATTGGTCCACTCTTCAATGGTGCAACAGGTGCTGTCAATCCAAAGGGTTGGAACCTGAATGTACCTGCAGTTCCCTCAACGATTGTTGCTACACCCGACTTCGGTCTATTCGGCCAATTCAACCTATTTGGTTCATTCGGTCAGGTATCTGCTATCACTGCAATTCTTTTGGTCTTCACCTTATTGCTCTCTGACTTCTTCGACACTGTCGGAACCGTTACAGCAATTGGTCATGAATCTGGACTGATCGATAAAGATGGAAATGTTCCAAATAATGATCGCATTCTTCTTGTCGACTCATTAGCAGCTGTTGCAGGTGGTGCGGGAAGCATCTCCTCTAACACAAGCTATATCGAGTCAGCATCGGGTGTTGGCGAAGGCGCTCGAACAGGATTGGCATCAGTTGTTACAGGCTTGCTCTTCTTGCTAACGACATTCTTCGCACCATTAGTAGCCGTTATTCCTTACGAGGCTGCAACTCCTGCCTTGATCATCGTTGGTTTCTTGATGATGACACAAGTAAAGAAGATTGATTGGGAAGATTACGGAATTTCGATTCCTGCATTCCTTACAATCATCTTGATGCCATTTACCTACAATATCTCTGTCGGTATCGGCGCAGGATTCGTTTCATTCGTAGTGATTCGCTTGATTCAAGGACGTCGCAAAGAGATTCATCCTTTGCTATTCCTTGTAGCGGGTCTATTTATGATCTACTTCTTATCCTCACCAATTAATACTTGGGTAGGCTAATTGTAGAAATTTTGTTGGAAGAGGGCTCAGGGCAACCTGGGCCCTCTTTCTTTTTACCAAGTAACAGTTGGTAGCGCGTTGCTTCTCAGGATTTCGTTTGATTTTGTAAACGGCTTGGAACCAAAGAATCCTCGGTAGGCAGATAATGGGCTCGGGTGTGCGCTCTCAATTACCCAATCACCTCGAAAATATTCCTTCAAACTCTTAGCATCGTTGCCCCAAAGAATTGCCACAACATCGCGCTTGCCTAATTCACGCGCAATTGCATTAGTAATAGGAGCCCACTGCTTCATTGAAATGTGGCCATCAGGTGAAAAAGTCAATGCTCGATTGAGAAGCAAGACGCCTTGGTTACTCCACTTCGATAAGTCTGATGATGGGGCATCTTCACACCCCAAATCCTGTCGATATTCCTTGAAGATATTTTGCAATGATGCCGGAATCTTCTTCTCATTGGGCACAGCGAAAGCAAATCCCGTTGCATTACCAGGCGTTGGATAAGGATCTTGACCGAAAATTACAACTCGAACACTTTCAATCGGAAGAGTAAGTGCTCGAAATGCTATATCAAATCGTGGGTAGGAAATCTTTCCTTCAAGAGATCTTTCAATACTTTCTATTTCCGATGAAAACGCAGCTAAGACCTTTGCCCAACTTTCATCACATTGCACGGGCAAAGAATCGTCCATTTTGATGTAGAACACTCATTGAAATCCCAAAGACGGCACTCAAGTGTTCCTGAGTAATTACTTGTGCGATTGGACCAGAGACAGCAATGACTCCATTATGGAGAAGTAGTGCATGCGTCGTGCCAGAAGGAATTTCTTCTATGTGGTGCGTGACCAAAATCGTTGCTGGTGCGCTCGGATCTTGCGAAAAGGCGGAGAAGCGACGCAACAAATCTTCCCTGCCACCTAGATCCAGACCTGCTGTTGGTTCATCTAATAGGAGTAATTCTGGATCGGCCATGAGTGCACGCGAAATTTGAACTCTCTTCTTCTCTCCATCACTGAGTGAGCCGTAGAGTCGATCACCGAGATCTCGTACTCCGAAGTTAGTTAGCAGTGCGATTGCGCGTGATTCATCCCATAAATCGTAATCTTCATTCCATCTTCCAAGAATTGCATAGGCTGCAGTAAGAACTACATCGCGTACTAGTTCGTCATATGGAATATCTTCGGCAACTATTGAGGCACACGTTCCAATTCGAGTTCTAAGTTCGAATAGATCGACTTTGCCCATCTCCTCTCCCAATAAAAACGCCTTACCTTGGGTTGGAAAGATTCGGGTGGCTAGAATATTGAGAAGGGTTGATTTACCCGCGCCGTTGGGACCCAGAATGACCCATCGCTCCCCTGGAGCAATTGAGAAATTTATGGGACCAAGAATCGTTGACTCACCGCGACGAACACTGACATCGCGCAGCTCTAATATCGATTCATTACCCATAGGCGAAAAAGATAGTCGCAATCACGCCGCAAGGTGGCAAAATTGCGCATATTCAAGGAGTGATTCGCGATAACCTCGACTCCTTATGAGCGCTACCAACGATAAAGAAGAGTTCACCGGACTCATTCTTCTTACTGGAATCGATAAACCAGGTATTACGGCAACACTATTTGAGACCTTGGCTCCATTTTCACTTACCGTATTGGATATTGAACAGGTAGTTATTCGCGAGAGACTCATTCTCACCCTTTTGATTGCGTGTAATCCTGCGCATAGTGAGGCAATAGATAGCGATCTCGAAGAACTCTCTAAGACTCTTGATGTTGATATAGCGACATCTTTTTCAAGTGCTCCGATCTCATCCATTGCCGCTAAAACAGGATTAGTTCACGCCGTACTCCTTTCTCCAAAACTAGTGCCATCTGCCGTTGCAAAAGTTGCGCAGACTATAAGCGGACTTGGAGGCAATATTGAGTCGATTTCTAGAACTGCTTCATATCCAGTGACTGCAATTGAATTCGTCATCTCTCACGCCGACCAAAAAGTACTGAAGTCTTCTCTAGCGCGCGTTGCGATAGAGCAAGGTGTAGATATTGCAGTGCAACCGGGTGGTCTCATTAGGCACGCGAGAAAACTCGTACTTCTTGATGTGGATTCAACTCTGATTCAACAAGAGGTTATTGAGTTGCTAGCCTCTAAGGCTGGTGTGAATGCAGAAGTTGTCAAAATAACTGATGCTGCCATGCGCGGGGAAATCGATTTCGCGCAAGCGCTCATTGCTCGCGTCGCCTTACTCGCCGGCTTATCAGACGATGCTATTAGTCAGGTTCAAAACGAGATCGTGCTCACCCCAGGGGCCCGTACATTGATTAGAACTCTACAACGTCTCGGCCACACTGTATGCGTTGTCTCTGGTGGCTTCCACAATGTAATTGATCCACTACTCAAAGAACTCAATATCACTCACTACCGCGCAAACACATTAGAAATTATTGATGGAAAACTGACTGGCAAAGTCGTTGGTCCTATTATCGATCGTGCTGCTAAAGCGCAGGCACTCAAAGATTTCGCTGCTACAGAAAAAATAAATATCGATCAGACAATCGCTATCGGTGATGGCGCTAATGATCTCGATATGATCGCGATGGCTGGACTTGGTATCGCATTCAACGCTAAGCCAGCAGTTAAAGCTGCGGCAGATAGTTCTGTAAGCGCGCCGTATTTGGATTCAGTTCTATATTTGTTAGGTATTGGCCGTGAAGAGATCGAAGAAGCCGACTCACATAGTTAGAGACGACAAGCGTGGATATCTGTAACTAAAATTCCACGCGCTCCGATTGCCCAAAGCTCATCCATAACTCTATTGGTCTCCTTGCGCAGAACCATTGCACGTACAGCGACCCATTCAGCATTTTGCAGCGGTGAAATAGTTGGCGATTCCAAGCCTGGCGTTATCGCACAAGCGGCCTCTGAATCAACCTTCTTCACATCGTAATCAAGGAGAACATACTTACGGGCTGTCACAACGCCTTGTAGTCGACGTATAAGGATTTCTAATTCGGTCGGAATAGCAACACCGGATCGAGTAATGAGTACCGCCTCACTGACGAGAATTGGTTCTGCAAATATTTTGAGACCAGCCTGTCGTAAAGTGTTACCTGTACTTACGACATCGGCGATTAGATCGGCAACACCAAGTCGAACACTACTTTCAACTGCTCCATCAAGTCGGACCACTTCTGCCTTGATACCAAGTGAATTTAGGTGTTTTTCGACCAATCCTGGATAGGCCGTTGCAACTCTCTTACCCGAAATCTTCTTTATATCCCAATCAATATCAGCTCTTCCTGCAAATCTGAAAGTAGAGCCACCGAAATTGAGTTCTAGAACCTCATCTGCTTTTGCGCCAGAATCGATTAATAAATCACGACCTGTGATGCCTGCTTCGAGTTCGCCACTGCCCACATAGAGTGCGATATCGCGCGGGCGAAGATAGTAAAACTCAACACCATTTTCATTATCTAAAAGAACTAAGTCGCGACTATCAGTTCGTTGACGGTAACCCGCTTCTTTCAATATTGCAATCGATTCATCTGCTAAAGATCCCTTATTAGGAATTGCAATTCGTAACATGAGATCTCCTAGAGGTCTTTGTAGATGTCGTCGAGGGTCAGTCCTCGCGCAATCATCAGCGTTTGTAGGTGATAGAGAAGTTGGCTTATCTCTTGCGCTAACGCTTCATTACTCTCGTGCTCAGCTGCCAGCCATACTTCGCCAGCCTCTTCAATTATCTTCTTACCGATTGCGTGAACGCCTGCATCCAAGGCAGCTACAGTTCCTGAACCCTCGGGGCGAGTCAGCGCTATCTGGGATAGCTCAGTCCAAAGCCCTTCGAATGTTTTCATAGTGTGAGTTTACTAGAGGAGAAGCCGCTTGCATTGACCATTATTGAGTCAGATTCGAATATGGTCTATGAGGATTTTGAAGCAAGTTCTCGCAATGACGTCACCATCGCAGCAGGATCTTGGGCGTTGAATACAGCGCTGCCAGCAACAAAAGTGTCTGCTCCTGCATCGGCGGCGATTTCAATAGTCTCCGTCGAGATACCACCATCTACCTGAAGCCATATCGGTCTGGAACCAATAATTGCACGCGTGCGCGAAACCTTGCTCATCATGTCGGTCATGAATTTTTGACCACCAAAACCTGGCTCAACTGTCATTATCAAAAACATATCTACATCATCGATGAAATCGGCGTAATCCTCAATCTGCGTTGCGGGTTTGAGTGCTAAACCAGAGCGTGCGCCGCTTTTTCTAATAGCACGCAAGGTCTCAGATATATCCTTTGTCGCTTCAGCATGAATAGTCACACTCGCACAACCAGCTTGCGCATATTCTGGAGCAATGCGATCTACATCGGCAACCATCAAATGTGCGTCAACAGGAAGTGCGCTCTCTTTGATAATTTTTGAAGCACTCTCGTAATTGAATGTGAAATTTGGGACAAAAACATTGTCCATGACATCTAGATGCAGAAGATCTGAGACGCTGGCAATCTTTGCTATCTCTGACTGTAGATGACTGAAGTCAGCGTTGAGAATGGATGGCGTAATTCGGATTTCGGAGGCCATGAAATAACCTTACTATTTCACTTCACTTTTTTTACGAAAGAGTGCTAAAAACATCGCATCAGTTCCGTGAATATGTGTCCATAAGGTCATAGATTCTGAGCGAGTTGCCACTTTTAAGTTCTTTGGCATAAAAGCATCTACTGGAATTTGCTCTAAGTCAGGATGGGCTTTGAGTAAACCCATCACCTGAACTTGAGTTTCAGCTAAATGCGGAGAACATGTTGCATAGCCCAAAATTCCACCTGACTCTAGAACTTCATATGCTCCCTCTAAAAGCTCTCTTTGTAATTGGGTAAGTTCACGTAAATCTTGAACAGTTCTACGCCAGCGAACTTCGGGACGACGGCGAAGAGCACCTAAACCGGTACACGGTGCATCAATAAGAATTGCATCGAAAGTTTCGCCATGAGTAGATATCTCTCGTCCATCGCCAACCCATACACGTGCACCCGCCACAACTTGTTTCACTAATTGCGCTCTAGGCGTAGATATTTCATTCGCTGTAAATTTCGCTCCATCCACGCCGGCGATACTAGATAGAAGCGCAGCTTTTCCACCTGGGCCCGCGCAAAGGTCTAACCAATTCATTTTCCCCGATACCGCTGCTGCAAAGACTGTTGTTACCAACTGGGAGCCTTCATCTTGTACGCCAGCATTGCGATGTCGAATGACTTCAAGTGTTCCTGGTGCTCCATCAAATTGCGCACCGTAGCTCGAGAATTTTGTTGCGACTCCCCCGAGATCCACTAACTCTTTCTGTGTAGAGCGACCTGGCCATGAAACAAGGGTTGGCTTAGCTGCAACATTGTTTATCGCAAGGAGTGACTCAACTGCCTCCCAATCTTTGAGCAGATCAAAATATGCAGAGACGATCCATTGAGGATGCGAATACTGAATAGAGAATCTTTCAACTGGATCACTGATTGATGCAAGTGGAGCAAACCAATCTTCTATCGAGGTACGAGTCACATTTCTTAGCAAGGCATTGACGAAACTCGCTTTTGATTCACCAATACGTTTGCGCGCAACCTCAACTGTTGCACTGACTGCAGCGTGATCGGGCACACGCATCTCGTGAATCTGATGTACACCCATACGGGCAATATCAACTATTCCTGCATCTACTTCACTCCATGGTCGATCACTAATATGGGATAGGACCCAATCGTGCTTACCCTGCATACGCAAAGTGCCATAGAGCAATTCTGTTACGAATGAGCGATCGCGTTCATCCAATGAACTTGCAGAGAGTGCTTGAGGCAGAAGAAGATTTGAAAAGCCACCATTTCGGTTGACTTCACTCAGAAGATCAAATGCAAGAAGGCGTGACGCATCTGGTTTAGGAGACTTGAATATGTTGCGACGGGCTTCAACCAAAGATTTCACCAGGAAGTATGCGTGCTCCTCTAGCCCAATCAATCGCTCTCATTTCATTTTTCCCCGCTGGAGTCAGTTCCAATATCTCAATGCCTTCATTCTTGGCGCATCCGATTGTTACAGAATTCGCGTCTACCCTGATTTCACCGATAGACAAATCTGATGTAGTGGCCATATTTCCGGTTCGAGCGATCTTCATTTTTTCACCGCGAAATAGTGTCCAAGCACTAGGTGAAGGATAGAAAGCACGCACGTTGTTAGAAACCACCTGAGCGCAGTCAGTGAAATCCAACTTGGCTTCCTCTACCGAAATTTTCGGCGCAAGACTCGACTGACCACTTTGAATCCTTGGACTCTCATTTCGCGCAATCATTTCGCAGGTTTGAGCAAGTGCTTTGGGCCCTATGTGAGCAAGTGCTTCAAGTAACTCACTCGCTCTCCATGTTGGATCTATTGGAACACTCTCTGAAAGGTAAATCGGTCCAGTATCCATTCCTTTATCCAGTGCAAAGACAGTTACGCCCGTGACTTGCTCCGCGTTTGCTAGGGCACGTTGGACGGGAGCGGCTCCGCGATACTTGGGAAGAAGTGAGAAGTGCAGGTTGATGAAACCATGTTTAGGTAGCGAAAGAATTTTCTCCGGCAAAATCACCCCATAGCCAATTGTTATCACTAAATCTAAATCTTCAATGTGACCTATCAAATCATCACTATGTACTGGCTTTTGGCAAGGTATTGCATGCTCGTTCGACCACTTCGCCACAATTGATGGTGTTAGAACTCTTCCACGTCCTGATGGTTTATCAGGCACGGTAATCGTTCTTACTAACTCGTGTTCGCTATCTAAGAGCGAATTCAAAGATGGAAGCGCGACTGCCGGCGTTGCCGCCACGCCTATACGCACTAAGTATTCCGTCCAAATAAGGAATGAGGAGATTCTTTGATCGTTGGAAGAGCTCCGTTATTCTCATTGAACCATTCTGATTCACGAATCTCTCTCATTGCCAACTTTCTATCTTCGACGCTAAGACGGTCGATAAAAAGTATTCCATCCAAATGGTCGCTCTCGTGTTGGATCGCACGCGCTAAGAGTTCCGAACCTTCAACGCTAATTGGTTCCCCGTACATATTCCAACCTTTTGCTACAACTCTCATTGCGCGCGGCGCTGGGTAGCGAAGTTCAGGAAACGACAGACACCCTTCCTCACCCTCTTGCAATTCTTCACTCAAATCTAACGACGGATTAATGAGATGCCCGAGCGTTTCATCAACATCCCAGACGAAGACACGAAGAGGGACGCCTATTTGTGGAGCAGCTAGTCCGGCTCCTGGAGCATCGAGCATGGTATCGGTTAAATCTTGAACCAATATTCGCAACTCTTTATCAAAGTCAATAACTGGCGCCGTTTTCGTAACCAATACTGGGTCACCAAAGAGGCGTATCGGTTGAATTGACATGCTCTGAGTCTACCAAGGCATGAAGCAACTTTCACATTACGCGAGTGAGTATGGAGTTATTCGAATATATAGAAGTGGCTTCTTGGCAATTCCACGTTTGCGTTGTAGTTCACGTAAGAAAATTGCAGTACTTTCATGATCTTTCTCATTGAAGCGTAGGATGATTTTTGATTCATCATTACCTAACTCAACAGGACCTAAGATCGATACCGTTGAATTCAAGCGTCCAGAAGCGATGGAACTACGAAGGCCGGATACAAGCTGGGTCACTTCCTCGCTTGAAACACGAAGATATGCGCTCTTCTCGAAAGGTGGAAGGCAAAGTTCTTCACGTTCGCGCAACTCTCTCTGAATCATTGTTGCAGGGTTCCACTGAGTGATCGCGCCAATAATTGGATGCGCATCATCTATCGCAATAAGTATCTGACCATCCTTTTTGACAAGTCCACATGTTTCGAAAAGCATCTCTCGAGCACGCTCCCCTGCGCAAAGATCATCATGAGAGAAGAACGCTAAGGCATTCAGGATCACTACAGCGCTGTACCCATTTTTTGAAATCGGTTGAGCCCCAGGAGTTGATATAACAATGCACTTTTCATCCAAAATTTCATTCTTTATTGAATCTCCTGAAGAAGAGATGATTGTGACATTAGGGAATGCGCGTCCGATCTCTTCACTTGCACGATCGATGCCTCTTCCTCCCGCATACTGTTTATCGCTTTTACACCATGCGCATCTCCATGTTGGAAACTCCCCCGCGCAGTGCGAGCATTGAGGTGGCTTATTACCTGCGACAATTTTTACACGTCCACCGCAAGCACAAAGAGCAAAATTTCTGCACTGTCCACATATCAACGCACTTGCATAACCTTTTCGCGAAACTAAGAAGAGGACTGGTCCCTTTTTGATTGCATCTCGGACAGGTTGAAAGATTCGATCAGGTAGTAATTGCGCTGGCAATGGAGAAAATGCTCGTACGCTCAAGCGGTGCGATTCATGAATGTATTTGATACGACGTTGATCAATCTCACGGGCAATATTGAGTGAAGGAACAAATGATAGAAAAAGTAGATCTACAGATTCATCAGAGGCGCGCATCCGTGCTACATCTCCAACATTCCATCCAGGAGAACGAGGATCGAAATAATCAGGAGAAGATTCTTTGTAGACGATAATTGAGGCAAGGTTTGCAACGGGCGCAAAGATTGCACTGCGAGTTCCTATGACTAATCTTTTTGACTGAGATAGGGAATCTAGATAATTTTTGTATCTTTCGCTTCGACTCAATGAACTTCCAAGAGTAATTGCCTCATTGCCTGGATTCTTTTCGTTCCACAGGGTGGCTAAAGAGAGTAAATCTCGTTCGTCGGGAACAATAACGAGCGGTGAGCCGCTACCTACATCTATTAGCCCTGCTAGTTGTTCTAATGGCGAGATGTGCGGCGCTAAAGCTATAAACTCAACTCTCTGCCTAGATTTCTTTTTTTCATCAGGTATTGCTTCGTAAGCACTTCTGCCCTTTTCTGCACTTGCGACACGTGGAGGAATCGCACTTCGAAGGACGTCACTCGTTGAGGCTGCAAAATGATTGGCAACGCGTTCGTAGAGTTTTAGAGAAGAAGGCGTTGCAACAGAAAAATTTGAAAGCACTTTAGTAATACTCTTTAGTTTTGCGCCGGTTTGGGCACTCGAATGTCTTGATATAACAATGCCTTCTACTTCATGATGTGAAAATGGAATTTGAACTCGAATACCAACAGCGACTCGAGATGAAAGCGCTTGCGGCACCAGGTAGTCGTATGGCTGATCTAAATGATCGACACCCGTTTCCACCCAGATACGAGCAATCGGTGCATCAAGTGCAATTTCGCCCGCTGGCTTAGCAATTACCTCAGACTTGAGAAGAAAAAGACGAGGTGTTGCCATCTTAGATCGTTATCAGAACTAACGAATGGCTGATTGCAAAGCGCTGACACGATCTGTCTTCTCCCAGGAAAATTCAGGGAGCTCGCGACCAAAGTGTCCATATGCACTTGTCTTCGAATAAATTGGGCGCAACAAGTCAAGATCACGAATAATCGCTGCTGGGCGAAGATCGAAAGTTGCAAGTACAGCATCTTGAATGCGAGAAACTGGAACAGTTTCAGTTCCAAAAGTCTCAACAAATAGACCTACTGGTTGAGCTTTACCAATTGCATATGCAATTTGTACTTCGCAACGCCTTGCTAAGCCAGCTGCAACTACATTTTTTGCAACCCAGCGCATTGCATACGCCGCAGAACGATCTACCTTAGAAGGATCCTTGCCACTAAATGCTCCACCGCCATGGCGTGCCATGCCGCCATATGTATCAACAATAATCTTGCGGCCAGTAAGACCCGCATCTCCCATTGGTCCGCCGATAACAAAACGACCTGTTGGATTAATAAGGATTCGCAAATCATTCTTGGGAAGATCAATCTTTGCCAAGATTGGATCAATTACTGAGGCAATAATCTCTGGCGTGAGTTTCTTTGCGACATCTACTTCTTCTGCATGCTGACTAGAAATGACGACCGTGTTGAGAGCGATTGCTTTATCGCCATCGTATTCAATCGTTACTTGTGTTTTGCCATCTGGGCGCAAATATGGAAGTAGACCATCTTTGCGAACCTTAGATAGTTGTTGCGCTAGTTCATGCGCCAACCAGATAGGTAGCGGCATGAGTTCCTTCGTATCATCGCAGGCATACCCAAACATAAGACCTTGATCGCCTGCCCCTTGAAGATCCAAGGGATCAACTGATGAGGAAACGCGATTTTCGTAGGCATCATCAACCCCTTGCGCAATATCTTGTGACTGTTGCCCAATCGAGACAGATACACCGCATGAATTTCCGTCAAAGCCTTTATCTGATGAGTCGTATCCAATATTCAATACAGTTTCGCGAACGATGCCCATAACGTCGGCATAAGCATCAGTTGTAACTTCACCAGCAACGTGTACTTGACCAGTTGTGATCAGTGTTTCAACAGCGACGCGGCTCTTCTTATCTTGACCGATAAGTGAATCTAGAATTGCATCAGAGATTTGGTCCGCAATCTTATCTGGATGACCTTCAGTAACTGATTCAGATGTAAATAGACGTTTCGACATTGCCCTAACCTAACTTGTGTAGTGCTTGATCTAGCAGAAGGTGTGAGAGCGTGTCTTTGCTCATCTCATCTACTGGTATTACCGCGCCATTGCGGTCAAGAATTGAACCTGTTGTTGAGTCACTTCCGAAGATAGCTCCCCCACTAACATCATTGAGATAGAGCAAATCAAGATCTTTACTCTCCAACTTCCTCTGTGCAGAAATCATATGATCTGTCGTCTCTGCTGCAAAACCAACAATTACTTGACCCTTGTGACGTCTCTTGGTCAACGTTGCAATTACATCAGGATTAGCTTCTAATTCAATGGAGCCGAAGAGAGCCTTCTTGATCTTCTCAAGTGATATTTGCTTTGGTTTTGCATCTGCAACAGCGGCGCTCATAATCACTACATCACTTGCATCAAAGAGATTTTCCAATTGAGACAGCATCTCATCCGCACGTTCAACGCGATACATGGCGACTCCAGGAATATCATCGATGTCGCAGTTGGCCGCGACCAATGAAACCTGCGCACCACGAGAGAGCGCAGCGTGCGCTAGTGCAAAACCTTGTTTTCCTGAAGAACGATTACCTATAAATCGAACAGGATCGATTGGTTCCCGCGTTCCCCCTGCTGAAATAAGAACTTGCTTGCCTAGTAAGTCTCGTTTCGCACCAGTCACTTTCGAAAATTCATCAATTATTGCCGCCGACTCGGGGAATCTTCCTTGACCAGAATCTGCACCTGTGAGGCGACCTACAGCAGGCTCCATCACTATGTAACCACGCTCACGCAGTGTTTCAACATTAGATTTCGTGGCCGGGTCATTCCACATGCTTGTATGCATGGCAGGAACGATCATGATCGGAACAGTTGTTGCGAGAACTAGATTTGTCAGTAAATCATCGGCCCTACCTGCGGCTATGCGAGCAATGAGATCTGCAGTTGCAGGTGCAATCAGAAAATAATCTGCTCTCTCAGCCAAGTGAATATGCGTAACACCGGCAACGTTCTCCCACACTTGCGTGTAAACGCTACGACCAGAGAGGGCTTCCCACGTGGCACTACCAACAAAGTTGAGAGATGAGGGAGTCGGTATAACGCTGACTAAATAACCTTCGTCTTGGAGGCGGCGCAGTAGATCACATGCTTTGTATGCTGCGATACCAGCACCAACTCCGAGAACAACTTCTCTTCCGCTTTTAGTCATTGCGGTTGGTGACGCGCGAAATTACGCGGTTGGTTCGAGATTTTCGATTGTCAATAAACCTTCGTTGATTTCACGTAGGGCTATTGAAAGTGGCTTCTCGTGTACATGCGTTTCAACTAGTGGTCCGACATACTCAAGAAGACCTTCACCTAGTTGTGAATAATATGCATTTATCTGACGCGCACGCTTTGCTGCGTAAAGAACGAGACCATACTTCGAACCACTCTTATCTAAAAGTTCATCAATTGGTGGATTTGTGATGCCGTCCATGTAACTCCCCTAACAATGCGATCTGTTGACAGCTAGCTCAGCGGCTAAGCAGAGAGCAAGGATACCAGTTGGTCGACAACCTCTTTGACCGAGGTATTGACGATTACAAGGTCAAAAGAAGGGGCAGCAGCTATTTCTTCTTGGGCCAGCGCCAGGCGTTCTGTTCGTCTCTCAGGACTATCTGTGCCGCGTCCCTCAAGCCTTGATACTAGATCTTCCCAACTAGGTGGTGAAAGAAATACCAACATCGCCTCTGGCATATGCGATTTCACTTGCTTTGCACCATCAATTTCTATCTCTAGTAAAACATTGTGGCCATCAAGGAGTGCTTGTTCTACGCCTTCTCGCGGCGTTCCATATTTTGCTCCAGCAAATTGTGCCCATTCTAAGAAATATGACCCGCGAATTCTTTTTTCAAACTCAACGTTATTGATGAAGTAGTAATCAACTCCATCCTTTTCGTTTATTCTCGGTAATCGAGTTGTTACAGAAATACTTACCCAGTAATCACCTGTCGCGCGCAGTTGCGCAGCAACAGTGCTCTTACCAACTCCACCTGGGCCAGATAAAACAATAAGTCTTCCACGCTTAGCTTTTGTAGAGGTCGGAGAGAATTCCGATAAAAGGTTCTTCAATTGATTTGTGCCCAAACCCTTGATGCGTCTTGTTGGAGAAATGTTGAGTCTATCCATCATGGCTAGAGCCCTAATTTTTCCTACACCCGTAATCGATTCAAGCATTTCGGCAACGCGCATCTTTGAAACCGCATCGTCACTCTGTGATAACTCGTACACGCCTTGGATATCTAAATTGCCCGACTTGATCTCTGCCTTGATCTCCGCCCTGCGCTTTCGAGCAATTGATGCCTTAGCAAGAGCAGCCGCTCGCTCTTCTGGTGTGAGTTTGGGAGGAGTGGGCATGGGCTAAATCTATCGGTAAATACTAAATACTTTCCGCAAGAATCTGCGCAGCTTTCTCTTTCATCGCTAGCGCTCCTTGCGACCAGAGTGAAGTGATAGGGCGACCAATGACAACAAAATTTGCTCCACGTGAGAGTGCCTGCGCAGGAGTCATGACTCTGATTTGATCATCGCTACCTTGTGAATCAGCAGGACGAACACCTGGGGTGATAATTATTGGCTCATTTCCTACAGATTTACGGATCGCTTCAATTTCAAAAGGAGAACAAACAATCGCACGCGCACCAGCGTGCACTGCAAGAGCCGCTAATTGTGCGGCGCTAAGCAATGCATTCTTGGCATATCCAACAGCACTTACATCCTCATCTGATAGCGATGTCAGAATAGTCACTGCAGTTATATGTGCATTGGGAGCGGCTTCAACCGCGCTTGTAACCATTGCTGATCCACCGGATGCGTGCACCGTCAAAAATCGTGGTTTGAGATGTGAAACGGCACGTGTAGCAGCAGCGACAGTGTGTGGGATGTCGTGCAATTTCAAATCGAGAAATATATCAACATCGTGTTGGCTCACAATTTCCGCAACACCTTTGCTACCAAACATGCTAAAAAACTCAAGTCCCAATTTATAGAGACCAATTGAGTCTCGAGTATTTTCAATCCATTCGTGAGCCGTTTTAAGATCAGATGTGTCAAGGGCCAAAATCAGAGGTGAAGAATCACTCATGTACTTCATCAATTCTATGGGCGTAACCAATTGCATCTTTCATCTGCTTGAAACCCTTCTCTTCCAAGAGAGTCTTTAGCTCATCTTGAATATATGGAATCGCCATTGGATTTCCAAAACTTGCAGTGCCGACAGAGACAGCACTAGCCCCGGCAAGAATCATTTCAAATGCATCTCGGCCACTTGCTACTCCACCCATGCCAAGAATTGGAATATTTGGAATTGCAGCATGAACTTGATAAATAGCGCGTACGGCTATAGGTCGAATCGCAGGTCCTGATAAGCCGCCTGTTTTGCCACCTAGATGAGGGCGCATAGTAGAAAGATTGATAACCATTCCTAGAACTGTATTAATGAGAGCAATACCATCTGCTCCAGCATCTACTACGCCTCTTGCTATCGAAACAATATCTGTTACATCGGGTGAAAGTTTCGCAATAATCGGTAGCTCTCCCCCAATAGTGCGCCTCACTCCATCGATAACTTTTCTAGAGGTTTCAGGATCACATGCAAATACAAGACCACGATTTTCAACATTAGGACATGAAATATTGACTTCAATGGCACTAATACCAGAGACTGATCGCAATTTACGAGCGAGAGTTGAATATTCTTCTATCGTCTCCCCCGCAATTGAAACAATGATTCGCGCCTTTTGCTCAACTAACCACGGAATATCCTTTTCAATAAATGTATCTATGCCTGGTCCTTGAAGACCAATCGAATTGAGCATCCCACTTGGTGTCTCAGCCATTCGCGGTGTAGCTCTTCCCAACCGCGCCTTATTCATTATCGACTTAGTAACGACTGCACCAATATCTTTGAGAGGGAAGAATTGGGCTAATTCCTTGCCAGAGCTAGCGCAACCACTTGCAGTAAAGACAGGGGTTGGAAACCATGCATTGCTAAAGGTGGTTGAGAAATCAACAGAAGTCACTGTGTCACCGTGGGGTTCTTGCCGACGAGGTCCCACATTACGTTAGAACCATCCATGACGGGACCATCAATACAACTACGTAACATTGAAATTGAATTATCCTCATCGCGAACGGGCAAGACGCAGGTCATGCAAATTCCAATTCCACAAGCCATCGCTTCTTCCACAGCGCACTGGTGAACAACATCTCTCTCTTGAGTAATTGCTGATATTGCAGCAAGCATTCCCATTGGTCCACATGAATAAATAACTGCGACATCGAGATCAGAAATCAACTCAGGGATAGGGTCCGTAACTTTTCCAGCAATTCCCATGGAACCATCTTCTGTATATATTCGAAGAGAATTTACAGAGCGCTTGCCCTCCATCGGTGCATAGATTTTACCTGCCGTACTCGCGCCAAGGAGCATATCCACCTTGCATCCGCGATCTTTCAACACTTCTGCGAGTCCAAATAATGGTGCAGATCCATAACCGCCTCCGACCAAAAGAACTTGTACAGGCTGCGTTGGAATTCCAAAGGCGCTTCCGAGTGGTGCAACCAAATCAATTACCGCACCTTCAGGTTGTGCACATAGCCATTTACTCCCTTGGCCATGAGGAGCAACAATGAGCTCCATAGTTCCACCAAATGAGTTGCTATGCGCTACACGTGAGATCGCAAATGCACGACGAAGAATCATTTTTGAAGAATCCCCGCCCACGCTTATTGCAACAAAATTACCTGGCTTGCATTTATCTACGAGATCTCCGACACTAATAAGAATTTGATGATACTGACCTACGAGTTTATTTCCGACAATCGTTGCTCGTAATTGTGCAGCGCTTTTATTTATTGTTGACATCAGATTTGCAACCAACTCTGGATCGGTTTGACAGAAAGATCTTCGCGTTGCAATGCACGGATACCTTGGACTGCTGCTGCGAAACCGGCTGTAGTTGTAATACAAGGCACTGAACGTTGAATAGCAGCGGTGCGGATCGCCCAACCATCGTGGCGAGTTCCTCGTCCAACTGGTGTATTGATCACCAGAGAAATATCTCCAGAATTGAGAATTTCTACAATAGTAGGCTCTCCAAGAGGTCCACTTCCTTGAGAATTTTTGCGCACATGTGTGGAGGAGATACCGTGGCCAGCTAAAAATTGTGAAGTTCCAACGGTAGCCAAAATCGTGAACCCTAACGCTGCAAGTTCGCGCGTCGGCGCGATTCCTGAATTCTTATCCTTATCAGCAAGTGATACGAAAACTTTGCCGCTCTTAGGTAGCGGACCGAAAGCGCTTATCTGACTCTTTGCATAACTCTCACCAAAAGTATTGGCGATTCCCATTACCTCACCAGTAGAACGCATCTCGGGTCCGAGTACTGCATCGACTCCACGACCATCACTTCTGCGAAATCTATTCCAGGGAAGTACTGCTTCCTTTACAGAGATTCCATGTGCAATTCCGTCACCATCACTGGGCAGAATCCCCTCTGTACGAAGTTGTGCAATAGTCGAACCTACTGAAATTCGCGCTGCCGCTTTCGCAAGTGGGACTCCAGTTGCCTTACTAACAAATGGAACTGTTCGCGATGCCCGCGGATTAGCCTCCAAAACGTAGAGAACGTCGTGGGCGACAGCGAATTGAATATTGATAAGTCCGCGAACGCCTACACCTGTTGCGATCTTTAGAGTAGCTCGGCGAATTTCCATTAGCTGTTCTTTCGACATTGTCATCGAAGGCAGTACGCAAGCGCTATCACCTGAGTGAATACCTGCCTCTTCAATATGTTCCATAACGCCACCCAAAAATAGCTCGTCACCGTCGTAGAGAGCATCGACATCTATTTCAATAGCACTATCAAGAAAACGATCAACGAGTACAGGTCGATCAGGGGTTATATCGGTGGCACGCGAAATAAAACCAGCAAGCGATTCGTCGTCATAAACGATCTCCATTCCTCGACCACCCAAAACAAATGATGGGCGAACAAGAACTGGATAACCGATGCGCGTAGCAATAGATATTGCTTCTAATTGCGACGCAGCCATTCCATATTCTGGCGCTGTTAATCCTCGCTCTTTTAGAACATCGCCGAAAGCGCCTCGCTCTTCAGCCAAATTGATCGCCTCAGGACTCGTGCCAAGAATTGTCACTCCAGCATTTTTTAGTCCAGCTGCTAGACCAAGTGGGGTCTGTCCGCCCAATTGCGTAATCACTCCAAGTAGAGGGCCTGCTAAAGATTCAGCGTGAACTACCTCTAAAACATCTTCGAGTGTAAGTGGTTCGAAATAGAGACGACTACTTGTGTCGTAGTCAGTAGAAACAGTCTCGGGATTGCAATTAATCATGATTGTGTCGAAATCTGCATCGCGTAGGGCAAAGGAGGCGTGTACGCAAGAATAATCAAATTCAATACCTTGCCCAATACGGTTTGGCCCACTACCTAAAATAATGACAGCGGGTTTTGTACGAGGACGTACCTCGTTCTCTTCTTCATAACTTGAGTAGTGATACGGAGTAAATGCTTCGAATTCAGCTGCGCATGTATCAACTGTTTTATATACCGGTCTGATTCCGAAGTGGTGTCGTGCTTTACGTACATCTTCTTCCATTGCACCTCGTAGTGAAGCAATTTGAGCATCTGAGAATGAGAACTCTTTGGCGATTTTTATCAACTCAGGTGTCAATTCCCCGGGTTGAGCTATCACTTGCGCTCTTTCATTGATCATCTCGATTTGTCGCAAATACCAGCGATCGATCTTTGTAGCCTCAAACATTTCCTCTATTGAGGCGCCAAACCAGAGCGCCTTTTGTACTTGTTGTAATCGATACTCAGTTGGAATTCTGGAGGCATTTACTAAGGCTTGGCGTTCTTGAATAGGCACATGAGGTGGCCATGTAAAAATAGCCTCTTTTCTTTCAAGTGAACGAAGTGCTTTCATCAGTGCTTCTGGGAATGAACGGCCAATAGCCATCGCTTCCCCAACACTTTTCATAGTTGTCGTAAGGCGAGGATCTGCATCCGGAAATTTTTCAAAAGCGAAACGTGGAACCTTTACAACTACGTAATCTAAAGTAGGTTCAAATGATGCGGGGGTTACCTTGGTGATGTCATTTTGAATCTCATCGAGGGTATAACCAATTGCTAACTTAGTGGCTATCTTTGCAATCGGAAATCCTGTTGCTTTAGATGCCAGAGCACTTGATCGAGAGACTCGAGGATTCATTTCAATAACGATGATACGACCGGTATCAGGATTTACTGCAAATTGGATATTACATCCACCAGTATCAACACCAACTTCACGGATGATATCCATGGATAGGTTACGAAGCTTTTGGAACTCTACATCCGTAAGCGTCATTGACGGTGCTACCGTAATTGAATCTCCAGTGTGTACGCCCATGGGATCCAAATTTTCAATGCTGCAAACTATAACTACGTTATCTAAACGATCACGCATAACCTCGAGTTCATACTCTTTCCATCCGATGATGGATTCCTCTAATAAAACTTCCGACGTTGGGCTGTGGCGAAGACCTGCTCCAGCTATTTGATGCAGCTCTTCTTCAGTAAATGCGATTCCTGATCCAAGACCGCCCATTGTAAAAGATGGACGCACGACGACTGGATAATTTAAAACTTTTACGGCTTCGAGTATCTCTTCCATAGTGTGGCAAATCGCGGAACGAGCAGATTCTCCGCCAACTTTTTCAACTATTCCTCGGAAGAGCTCGCGATTTTCTCCACGTTCAATCGCGTCAACATCGGCGCCTATTAGTTTCACGCCGTACTTAGCAAGAGTTCCTCGCTTGAATAGACCAATGGCAGCATTGAGAGCGGTCTGTCCTCCCAGTGTTGCCAGGACTGCATCTGGCTTTTCTTTTGCAATAATTTTCTCAATAAATTCAGGAGTTATTGGTTCGATATAGGTAGCATCTGCAAACTCGGGGTCAGTCATAATCGTTGCTGGATTAGAATTGACGAGAATTACTCGAATTCCTTCAGATCGTAGAACGCGGCACGCTTGAGTTCCAGAATAATCAAATTCACACGCTTGACCGATAACAATCGGACCGCTTCCGATAACTAGAACACTTTTGATTGAACTATCTAGTGGCATTAGACACGAACCCCACTGGGATCAAGGTTGCGATACTTGCTCATCAGATCTACGAAGCGATCAAAGAGATATGAAGCATCGTGTGGACCTGCAGCTGCTTCCGGGTGGTACTGAACGCTAAAGGCTGCACGTTCAAGTAATTGCAATCCTTCAACTACTCCATCGTTGAGAGACACGTGCGTAACTTCTCCTGGACCATAAACCGTAGTAAATATTGAATCGGTTGGCGCCTTCAGAGCAAAGCCGTGGTTATGCGCTGTGATCTCCACGCGCTTTGTATTCTTATCCATAACTGGCTGATTGATTCCTCGATGACCGAACTGCAATTTATATGTTTCGAATCCAAGCGCGCGACCCAAAATTTGATGGCCAAAACAAATTCCAAAGATAGGGATCTCTGCATTGAGGATTTCACGAACGGTTTCAACCACATCTTGCATCGTTGAGGGATCACCGGGGCCGTTTGATAAGAAAACACCATCAGGATTGAGTGCCTTTATTGTTTCAATATTTGAGTTATAGGGAACTACATGTACCTCAACTCCGCGTTGGGCTAAAGCTCGTGGAGTTGCGGCCTTGATACCCAGGTCAATTGCTACTACCCTGAATTTTCTTTCACCAACTGCTTTGACAACATAAGGCTTATCGGTTGAAACATCTTCACAGAGATAGGCACCAGTCATTGCGGGAACTTTACGAACTTGTACGACCATCTCTTCCCGAGATAGATCCAAACCAGAGAAAATGCCAACGCGCATGGCACCTCGATCGCGCAAATGCCGTGTGATCGCTCGAGTATCTACCCCTGCAATACCGATGATTCCTTGCGAGATCATTTCAGCCTCAAGATCATTCTCGCTTCGCCAATTAGATGTAAGAGAGGAAGGATTTCTTACAACAAATCCTGCAACCCGTATCTTGGAAGATTCATTATCGTGGGAGTTCACACCCGTATTGCCAATATGCGGCGCTGTCATTACGACTACTTGCTTGTGATAAGAAGGGTCTGTCAACGTTTCTTGATAGCCAGTCATGCCTGTTTGAAAAACAGCTTCGCCAAATGTTTTACCTGTTGCAGCCCATGATCGACCTTCAAATATTCGACCATCATCGAGAACGAAGAATGCTTTTGTCATCGCTTCACTCCCTTGAAAAATGTATGTGTTACTACACCTGGAAATTCCATTCCATGGAAGGGAGTATTGCGGCTGCGCGACGCTACTAGGTCACGATCAACCCTCCATGAGGCAGTTGGATTAATCACGCTCAAGTGCGCACTCTTTCCGATAGCGATCTCCTGTCCGTGATCGCTATATCCGCCAATGCGAGCAGGTGTAATCGAGAGACGATCTGCAACCTGTTGCCAATTCATCAAACCTGTATCAACCATCGTAGCCATCACGATAGAGAGTGCGGTTTCCAATCCCAACATTCCGAATGAAGCCTCTTGCCATTCGCACTCTTTCGTTTCAGCAGGATGAGGTGCGTGATCAGTTGCGACGATATCAATGATGCCCTCAGCTAGCGCTTCACGTAGCGTCATCACATCTTTTTGCGTGCGAAGTGGTGGATTTACTTTATAAATCGGATCATAAGAAGAAGCGAGATCATCGGTAAGAAGGAGATGATGTGGAGTCACCTCGGCAGTAACATCTATGCCGCGCGTTTTAGCCCAGCGAATAATCTCTACCCCACCCGCAGTTGTCACATGACAGATATGCAAACGTGAAGAAACATGTTCAGCAATCAATACATCTCGTGCGATGATCGATTCTTCGGCTATGGCTGGCCAACCTTTGAGACCAAGCTTTGCTGAGATAATTCCTTCATTCATCTGCGCACCAACAGTGAGGCGCGGCTCTTGTGCATGCTGGGCAATAACTCCACCAAATTGTTTTACATATTCTAGTGCACGGCGCATAACAAGTGGATCTGAAACGCAATGTCCATCATCACTAAAGACTCTTACTCTTGCTATGGAATTTGCCATCGCTCCCATTTCAGAGAGCT
The DNA here is from genome assembly GCA_945898065.1 of Bifidobacterium breve. Lineage (GTDB taxonomy): Bacteria > Actinomycetota > Actinomycetes > Nanopelagicales > Nanopelagicaceae > Planktophila. Next base: position 91,760 of record CAMDHH010000001.1, on the reverse strand, counting down.
TCTCCCCCGCAAGTCCCTGGGTTACTGCTCCCACCGGGAAAACGTCACATAATCCTGCTTCTTGTCCCAACCGAAATACTTGCTCAACAACTCCTGCAGTATCAGCAACCGGAGAAGTGTTTGCCATTGCAGATATCGCAGTGAAACCACCTTTGACTGCTGCTCGAGAACCTGAGAGAACTGTCTCTGCATCTTCACGTCCTGGTTCACGAAGATGCGTATGCAAATCAACAAGACCAGGAAGCACCACGCAATTGGTGATATCCAATATTTCACTTCCACTTGCATCTAGTGACGTGCCTATCGCAGAAATCACTCCATCCTTGATTGCGATATCACTCTTACTTCCATTTGGTAATGAGCCACCTTTGAGAATGTATGACTTACTCATGTATTTGCTCCAATCTCACTTGGTGCTCCAGCTAGTAGAAGATAAAGAATTGCCATCCGCACGCTCACTCCATTGGAAACCTGTTCAACAATTACAGATCGCGCACTATCTGCAACATCGGCAGTAATTTCTAAACCGCGATTCATCGGACCTGGATGCATAACAATCGAATTCTGTTTCATCATCAACATTCGATCTCTATTGAGTCCAAAATAACGTGAGTATTCACGAGCGTTTGGAAAGAAGAGATCCGACATACGTTCTTGTTGTACACGCAACATCATCACCGCATCAAGTGTTGGCAACACAGAATCGAAGTCGTAGGAAATATCTACTGGCCAACTCTCAACGCCAAAGGGGAGAAGCGTTGGTGGCGCTATCAAAGTGACATGACCACCTAATAGGGCTAGTAAGAGAACATTTGAGCGAGCAACGCGAGAGTGCAGAACATCTCCAACAATGCCTATCCGGAGTCCTGCTAAATCTCCACCACCTTTTGTGCAATGCTTACGAATCGTAAATGCATCAAGGAGCGCTTGACTTGGATGCTCGTGTGTACCATCGCCTGCATTGATAACACTTCCACTCATCCACGCAGAATCTGCAAGACGCACCGGAGCACCCGATGCACCATGGCGAATAATTACTGCATCGGCACCCATCGCTTGCAAGGTCAAGGCAGTATCTTTGAGTGATTCACCTTTGCTCAGTGATGAACCTTTAGCTCCGAAGTTGATAACGTCGGCAGATAATCTCTTAGCTGCTGCTTCGAATGAGATACGAGTACGTGTTGAGTCTTCAGCAAAAAGATTGACGATTGTACGACCACGAAGTGTCGGAAGTTTTTTCATTGGTCCATCACTTGCTCGAGCCATCTCGATGGCAGTATCTAGAATAAGAACAGCTTCATCTTTAGAGAGATCCGATATGGACAATAAGTGGCGCACTATTTGCTCTCGCCTTCACTCACGAGCACTTCATCTCCACCATCAGTCTCACTCAAATTTACTTTCACATTTTGCGTGCGAGCAGTTGGAATATTCTTTCCAACAAAGTCAGCGCGAATCGGTAATTCTCGATGCCCACGATCAACCAAAATTGCTAATTGCACGCTCTTAGGTCGCCCTATTTCCCCCAGTGCATCTAGGGCAGCTCTTATTGTTCGACCGCTAAAGAGAACATCATCAATAAGAATCACATCTCGTCCATCGATTCCCGCCTGCGGAATAAGAGTCGGCATGAGCGCTCTCGGTGGACGCATCCGTAGGTCATCTCTGTGCAAAGTGATATCAAGTGTTCCGACAGGGACATCGCATAAATCAATCGAGTTGATAATTGTTGCTATGCGACTGGCTAAATGTGCGCCTCGCGTTGGGATACCTAAGAGCGTGAGATTGGCGGATCCGCCATTTTTTTCAAGTATTTCGTGAGAGATGCGCGTTAGAGCTCGCGATATCTCTTGCGCCGACAGGGCAGCACTCATGTAATTCTCCTTCCCCGCCTCGCAGGACGGGTCGTTAAAGGATGCGAGGCGCACTTTACCACGACCACTATGGATCTGTGGATATCGCATTCAGTGGATGGCGAAAGTTCATACTCTTCGAGCATGAGACCCCACAATCTAATTGTTCAACCTAATATTACTGAGATTGCTCAGCGCCTACGCTCGGTGCGCATTGGCGCACAGCTCACACTTCTAGATGTCGAACGCCTGAGTCATGGCGCAATAGGCAGTGTGGTGCTCGGCTCATACGAACGCGGCGCACGAGCCTTGAGCCTGAAAAAAATCATTCAACTAGCAACTTTCTATGAAGTACCAGTGGAGGAATTAATCTCAGGGAGAAAAAGCAATCACTCTCCCATGGAGGCAAAAAGCACAATCGATTTCCAAAAAACTCGTAATCGCGCACACACGGATATAGATATTGGAATACTCGCACAATTTCTCACCGGGATTGCGCACTTACGCGGGGATTGGAATGGGCAAATCATCACCATTCGAGAATCTGATCTGCGAGTCATTGCCCTGATATGTCACCGAGAAATCGGTGAGGTCCGCCAATGGTTATCTACTGAAGGCTTACTTATCAAGTAGTTTAGAGAGAAATACTCTCTTTGATAGATGCAATTTTTCCAAGTACACCATGGATATAACCTGCGGATTCATCAGTAGAAAGTTCTTTGGCAAGCGTGAGGGCTTCATCTATTGCTATCGCATCAGGTAATGCATGAGCCCAAATAATTTCATATATTCCTATACGCAAGATACTGCGATCAACTGCTGGTAAACGGTCCATATCCCAACCTTGGGCATATGTTGCGATTAGCTCATCAATCTTTCGACGATTCTCGCTGACACCAGCAATGATTTCACGCGTATATTCACGAATCGGACGCGCATCTACTCCTTCTTCTACAACATCGCGCGAAACCAAAATCTCCATAGCAACACTTCCTCGAATATCTGACTCGAAGAGAATGTCGAGCGCTTGTTTACGCGCCTTAGAGCGAGCTGACACTAGTTTGCGCGACCGAGATACGAACCATCACGAGTATCAACAAGAATCTTCTCATCCTGCTTGATGAAAAGTGGTACCGCGACAACAATTCCAGTCTCAACTGTTGCTGGCTTTGTTCCACCTGATGAGCGATCGCCTTGCAGGCCAGGCTCTGTGTAGGTGATGGTCAATGCAACGGATGCAGCGAGTTCGATGTAGAGCGGGTTACCTTCGTGTACGGCGACGATTGCTTCAGTATTTTCGAGCATGTAATTAGCCGCTTCGCCTACTGTCGCTGACGAGATTAACATCTGATCAAATGTTTTGTTATCCATAAAAATGAAATCTTCACCCTCTTTGTATAGAAAATTCATTTCACGCTTTTCCAAGATTGCGATTTCAATTTTTACGCCTGCATTGAAAGTCTTCTCGACCACTTTTCCAGTAAGTACTTGGCGCATTTTTGTGCGAACAAAAGCAGGGCCCTTGCCTGGCTTAACATGCTGGAATTCGATGACATTCCAGAGCTGACCATCGATATCTAGGGTCATGCCATTCTTTAGATCACTAGTTGATGCCACGGTGATTCGCCTCGCGCTTTCATAATTTCTCAGCCTTTGCAGAATTTCCCGCTGGCTGGCTACCGATTTCGGTAAACAATGGAGTAAGGATACCTTCGAAAATGTAAGAGCCTTACCGCGCGAATCTCCTATTTGAGAAGGTTTTTTAGCGCTACACAAGCAAGGGCGTAAGAATTCGGCCCAAATCCAGCGATTGTCCCAGTTGCAACTCCAGAAATAACTGATGTGTGTCGAAACTCTTCGCGTGACATTGGGTTAGAGAGATGAACTTCAATGAGCGGTGCTTTTACAAGCTCTGCAGCATCACGAATTGCATATGAGTAATGTGTGAAAGCGGCAGGATTAATAATCACAGGAGTCTTTGTGTCAGCGGCTTCATGGAGCCAACCGATAATCGTTGCTTCATCATCACTTTGACGCACATCAGCTTCAAAACCATTGCTCTTAGCGCTAGATTCAATTAACACAACTAATTCTTTGTAATTGAGATCTCCATATATTGAGGAGTCGCGTATATCTAAGCGCGCAAGATTAGGCCCATTGATTACAAGAATTTTCATTTGCTTACTCTCTCATATATCGCACTCAACTCGCGCTCCCCTGGAGAATCTAGGCGGCCAGTCTTTTCCAGAGCCTCCAGAAGTACGAATCTAATGGTGCGCCCACGCGCCTTCTTATCTAAGGAAAGAAGAGGCAGTAGTCGAGTCCATGCTTGTGCTTCATAGCTAATAGGCAAATTGAGATTATTTAAAATTCTACGATGCTGATCCACAATTTCCTTCGACAATGAGGCATGGGTGTGTGAAAGCTCAGCAGCAAAGACCATGCCGATTGAAACTGCCTCGCCATGACGTAGCGAATATTTGCTATCAATTTCAATTGCATGGGCAAGAGTGTGTCCATAGTTGAGAACTTCTCGATGGAAGCTTTCCTTGAAATCAGCGCTCACAACGGATGCTTTCACATTTATTGCCGCGGTAATGAGTTGCGTTACTAAATCATTATCATTTCTAATCTGTGATAGCTCTTTACCCTCAACAAGATCAAGAATTTTCTTATCTGCGATAAAACCACACTTGATAACTTCGGCTAAGCCTGCAGCAAAATCACGATCTGAAAGTGTTGTGAGCCAGGAAGTATCGACGATTACGTGAATAGGCGAATGAAAAGAGCCAATAAGGTTCTTTCCGTAATCACTATTCATTCCAGTCTTACCACCTATTGCGGCATCAACCATTCCTGCAACGCTTGTGGGCACTGCTACCCAATCAATTCCACGCAACCATGTTGCCGCGGCAAATCCAGCGATATCAGTAGTTGCTCCCCCACCAATTCCAACAATGAGGTCGCTACGAGTAAATCCTGCCGCGCCTAACCAATCCCACAACTTCAGTAACGTCCTTGAGCTTTTTCCTTCTTCACCATCGGGGATTGTGAAAATATGAATATCCGTATCTGATTCAATCTCGAAATTGATGTGTGAGGCAATTGTTTCGCTGACAATGATTGCGGCGCGCGCTCTTCCATCTAAAGCTTTTTCTAGCGCTAGATCCCATTCGCCATCACTGATATGGACCTGCGATATGCGATCCGCCTTGATTGTGATCGTGCTCATTTCACCAACTCTACAATCCGGGAGACGATTGCATTGGCTTTCATAGCATCTACTTTAATACAGTGATCGGCGAGATCTTCATAAATAGGACGACGTTTATCTAGAAGAGATTGCCATTGTGCGCGAGGATTACCGAGAAGGAGTGGTCGATCCCTATTGAATCCCACACGTGGCGCGGCAACTGAAAGGGAGACATCTAAAAAGATCTTTACACTTTTGGAATTTTTGAGGAGCGCTTGAGCAGTCGGGGATATCGGTGCTCCCCCGCCTAGAGATAGCACCGTATCGCTTGCTTGCAATTGATTCTCAAGAACTTCGATTTCTAGCGCACGAAAAACATCTTCGCCATCGTCAACAAATATCTGGGAGACGCTCTTACCTGAGATTTGTTCGATTACTTTATCTGTATCTACGAATGCAAGTTTGAGACTCTTCGCAAGAAGAGCGCCGACAGTGCTCTTCCCAGCACCTGGTGCACCTAGCAATATAACTAAGGTCATCTTTACTTGTAATTTAGATTCTTCATATATGAATCGAAATTACGTTTAGTTTCGGTAACGCTATCTCCACCAAATTTTTCTAGTACAACTTCTGCTAGAACAAGGGCGACCATTGCCTCTGCTACGACTCCTGCTGCGGGCACGGCGCACACATCTGAACGTTGATTAATTGCTTTGGCAGCCTCACCTGTTGCTACATCAATAGTGTCAAGGGCTTTTGGCACAGTTGATATTGGTTTCATCGCAGCGCGAACGCGAAGTATTTCACCGTTAGACATACCACCTTCAGTGCCACCGGCGCGATCAGTGCGACGAACAATAACGCCCTGTGCATTCTTTTCAATTTCATCGTGAGCAACAGAGCCACGACGCGTTGCTGTTGTGAAACCATCACCAATTTCAACACCCTTGATTGCTTGAATTCCCATCACCGCGCCTGCCAATTTTGAATCCAAGCGACGATCCCAGTGAACGTGAGAACCAAGTCCTGGAGGCATATTGAATGCTAGAACCTCAACAACTCCACCTAATGTATCTCCATCGCGATGTGCAGATTCAATCTCTTTGATCATCGCCGCACTTGATGCAGGGTGCGCACAACGAACTTCATCGGCATCGATGCGATCCATATCACTCTCGTTTGGCAGTGGGGTTGAATCTGGAACCCGAGCAGCACCTATGGAGAGAACATGGCTGAGAATAGTGATGCCTACACTTTGTTCTAGAAAAGCACGCGCAACCGCTCCGAGTGCAACTCTGGCAGCAGTTTCACGCGCACTTGCTCGCTCCAATATTGGGCGTGCATCATCTACATCATATTTTTGCATTCCAACTAAATCTGCGTGACCCGGGCGTGGTCTTGTCAATGGTGCATTGCGTGCCATGTTCTCAATCTCCGAAGAATCAATTGGATCCGCAGACATTACTTTTTCCCACTTGGGCCATTCAGAATTACCGACTTGAATTGCTATCGGTCCGCCTTGAGTAAGACCAAGTCGCACACCACCCAGAATTGTTATCTTGTCGGCTTCAAAACTCTGCCTGGCACCTCGTCCAAATCCAAGGCGACGACGTGCTAAATGCTTATCGATATCAGCACTCGTAATTACCACCGAAGCTGGAATTCCCTCGAGGATGGCGCTTAGTGCTTGTCCGTGCGATTCGCCTGCAGTGAGCCATCTCATCTGCCTATTCTTGCAGATAATGGCCCTATCTCGTCGCCAAATAAAGGATTGCGCCAGAAAAAAGTGATGGAGCCCAAGGAATACTGAGAGATATTGTGCCTCTTTTTAGAATAGTAATCGCAGCCGCCACAATCGAAGTAAATGAGATACATATGAGAAGCAGTGTGAGATGTAATGCATAATCCTTAGCCACGAGAGGAACAAGGAGTGCAATGAGTTTCACATCTCCCATACCGATTGAGAAAAGAGCTGCAAATATAAATCCCACACACAATGATGCAGTGAAGAATTGCAAAAAACGAGGAATATTATTATGGGATACGAGAGCAACAGCGATGAAAAAGAAGAGTAGATCTACGTTATGAATTCGATGACTTTTAATATCGGTCAGTGAAATCTTGAGGCCAAAAATCAACAAAAGAAAAAAGCTCATCTCTTGAGAGTAAAAGATATAGTGAGATAGAAATATTGGCTGTGGATTACTCCAGAGTTGCTACAGCAGCCTTACGCAAATCATGCGCCATCGATGCTCTATCCACTGTTTTGCCTGAGAAGAGAGATATCTGCTCTATAGCTTGATGGACCAAGAGATCGATTCCATCCATCGTCTCTCCCCCGTTCTCGCGCCATCGTGAGAGCAGGACAGTTGGCCATGGTCGGTAGAGGACTTCAAAAAATAGTGTTGAAATTTTAGTTGGCAGATAATCTCCAAAAAGATCTGCCCCGTACAAAGGAGTTGTATTTACTACTAAATCAGATTGAGCAATTGGCTTTGTGTATTCCCATGGAAGAAATGTGATTGAACTCCTTGACACGCATTTACGAATCGCTTCTTCGCGTCCCGTATTTCGAGAGAGAATTACTATCTCCTGAACGCGGCCATCTAAAGCACCTACAACTGCACGCGCAGTTGCACCCGCACCGAGGACGGCTGCACTTTTTGCAGTGGTAAATCCTCGGGAATCCAAAGCGAAACCGAAACCCGTTATATCTGTAGAGCTTGCACGCCAAAGATCATCTTTTCGATAAAGAGTATTCGCAGACGAAATCATGGCAGCGACTGGATCAACAACGTCTGCAATCGCAAAAACTTCCTCTTTCAGCGGCATTGTCAGCGAGAATCCTGTCCAGCCTGAATTCTTATCTTCTAAAAACTTTGAAAGATCTCCGGAGCCAACTTCAAGTGCTTCATAACTTCCTTTGGCTCCCAGCAATTGATAGGCAGTTGAATGCAGCAATGGGGATAGCGAATGACTAATGGGCGAACCTAATACCGCCGCTCTAATCATTTTTCACCTCAAATGCTCCTGCACGTCGATTCTTCTCATACAACTGTTTCCACTCAAGGAACTGATCATTGCTTTTGGTAAAACGTGTATCACCAGGTGCAACAGTGATAAAGAATAGCCAATCTCCAATTTCTGGGCGCAGAGCAGCATCTATAGCGGCGCGTCCTGGATTCCCAATTGCGCCAGGAGGCAGTCCATATCGTTTGTATGTGTTGTATGGAGATTTAGCGAGGGTTGCTTTTGTACTCAAAAAAATTTCGCCTCGTACCTTGCGAATGTAATGCACTGTCGAATCCATCTGCAATGGCATGCCTATAGATAATCGGTTACGAATGACTTGAGAGACCTTTACGAAATCTTTGAGATCAGCCTCAGCTTGGACTATAGATGCTATTACTAATAGTTGCGCGGGAGAGTACTTACCATCACTTTTGTTCAATCCAGATGCATTCGCTTCAACCGTGAACCTATCTATCATCGATTGCAAAATCTCTCTAGCGTTTACATCTGAGGGGAAACTATATTGCGCAGGAAAAAGAAGACCTTCTAACGAGGTAAATCCTCTGGGCAAGATCAATGTATTAATCGCCCTAGAAAGTTCCTCTTTCGAGAAACCTCGATCGCGAAGTTCCGAGAAGATCTCCGAGTTCCACGCACCTTCAGTCACGACGAAGAGATTAGGGATTCGCTTCGCATCGAGTAACTGCTCTAAGGCTTGTCTTGCAGATATCTCCATCGTCAGACGATGCGCACCTGGTGCTATTTTTGCCGAACGCGGATCTGCAACAGCAACTCGGAAAAATGCTAATGAGGATTTAGTAACGCCAGATTCTGCAAGTAGCTTGGCAATTTCCGAACCCGTCGAACCCACCGGAATCTCAATTGTGACTTCATCAATTTGAGCAGAGATTTGCATTTCAGGGAAATCTGGTGCGCTTCTGCCTTGGGTGCGAATCAGATGCAATGAAAGTGTGAGAGAAACTATTAGTAAACCAGCAAGAAACAAACGTCTCATTTCTCTCTTGATTTCGTCATAGCTAAACCTCGCTCCAATATTGCAACTGCAGCCATTGAATCAATAGAGCTTCGTGCATCTTTTGCGCTTACTCCAGCGTTTTGTAAACTCTTCATTGCCGATACCGTGGACAATCGTTCATCAACTAGGACGATTTCGATATCCGTATGTTTCTCCAATGCAGATACGAAATCTTCTACTTTCGCCACTGCCTCACCTGAAAGTCCGCTTAGTAGCGTTGGTTTGCCAATAAAGATCAATACGGGCTGATGTTCTTCAAGAATACTTACAATCTGCGTAAAGAGATCCTTGGACTTACTTTGTAGCGTCGTAAGTGGCGAGGAGAGAATTGCATCTGGATCGCACAGTGCTACGCCGATACGAACATCACCGTAATCAAATGCAATACGACGTCCGCGTAGCATCGACTTAGCCTGCAATAGCGTTAGTAATAGCTTCTAGTGCCTGGACAATCTTTGAGGTATCAACTCCGCCGCCTTGAGCAAAATCATCTTTTCCGCCGCCGCCGCCACCCAAAATCGTCGAACCTAGTTTGACGAGTGCGCCAGCCTTGAGACCTTGTGAACGTGATTCCTCTGTTGTTGCAACTACCAATACTGATTTACCATCGTTGACACTAACAAGTGCAATTACCGAATTTTTTGCACGATTGCGTAAATCTAATGCAATAGAGCGCAGATCATCGCCTGAGACTCCATCGGCTAAATGAGCAGCGATCACACTGACCCCATTGATTACTTTTACCTGGGCGACAAGTTCGCTTATCTTTCCAAGTGCATCCTTTGAGCGAAGTGCAGAAAGTTCTTTCTCAATGTCTTTTATCTTTACCATCAAATCTGAAATACGCTCAGGCAATTCTTCTACTCGAGCGCCTTTGATAATCTCCGTCAGTGAGTTCAGGAGAAGATGTTCGCGTGCTAAGAACTTATATGCATCCACACCTACGAGCGCTTCTACGCGACGTACTCCGGCGCCAATTGATGATTCACTAAGTAGTTTTACAATTCCCAGTTCGCCAGAACGCGAAACATGTGTTCCGCCACATAACTCACGAGCCCAATCTCCAACGCTGACAACGCGAACTCGATCTCCATATTTCTCACCAAAGAGAGCCATCGCACCCAATTCTTTCGCTTCTGCTTGTGACATCTCTTGTGCAGAAACTTCCAAATTATCTAACAGTAAGGAATTGACTCTAGATTCGACATCATTCAAAACACTGACTGGCACCGCTCCTGTTGCAGGAAAATCAAAACGAAAGCGACCTGGAGCATTTTCTGAGCCTGCCTGTGTTGCAGTCTCTCCAAGAATTTCGCGAAATGCTTTATGCACCATATGGGTAGCAGTATGTGCGCGCGAAATGGCGTGACGGCGTTCGATATCAATGGATGCGAGTAGCTTTGATGATTCTTCAATGCCTCCACTGAGAACGCGACCTCTATGAACGCTCACTCCTGGCACCGGGCTTTGTACATCATCGATTTCTACTATCGCGCCAGATTCGAGAGTGAGAATTCCGCCATCGGCTAATTGTCCGCCCCCTTCTGCATAGAAGGGAGTGCGATCGAGTACAACTTCGACTTCATCTCCGCTTTGAGCACTTTTTACACGCGCACCATCAACAAGAATCGCGCGGATAGCAGATTCACTTTCGCGGTGCGAGTATCCAACAAACTCGGTGCGACCAGACTTATCAGCGATAGTTCTGTAAATCGTGAGATCTGTATGTCCACTTTTTTTGAGACGAGCATCGGCTTTAGCGCGATCACGTTGTTCCTTCATTAAGCGCGTGAAGCCTTCCGCATCGATTTCTAAGCCTTCTTCGCGCGCCATTTCTAACGTAAGATCGAATGGGAAACCGTACGTATCGTGTAATTTGAAAACTTCCTCACCGGGCAAAACATTCTTCTTCGACTTCTTGAGAGCAGCGCTAGCAACATCAAATATCTGCGTGCCACTCTTGAGCGTTTGAAGAAAAGTTTCCTCCTCGGATATCGATACAGAGAGAATGCGTTGTGAATCAGAGACAAGTTCTGGGTATTGAGGGCCCATCGCCCCAATAGCGGCTTGGGTGAGTTCGCTCATTATCGGATCATGAGAGCCAAGTAGGCGCATATTACGAATCGTGCGACGCATCATTCTGCGCAATACATAACCCCGGCCTTCATTTCCCGGCGTAACTCCATCACCTATCAACATGGCTGATGTGCGCGCATGGTCTGCGATTACTCGTAGTGCAATATCTGATTTTTCATCGCGACCATATTTCACGCCAGTAAGAGCCGATGCTTTATTGAGAATCTGTGCTGTTGTATCTATCTCATAAATATTTTCTACACCTTGTAGTAATGCCGCCATTCTTTCAAGACCTAAGCCTGTATCAATGCTTTTAGCAGGAAGCTCACCAAGAATTGGAAAATTATCTTTTCCGCTTCCTGCTCCACGTTCGTTCTGCATGAAAACTAGATTCCATACTTCCATGTAACGATTCTCATCAGCTACAGGACCACCTTCAACACCATACTGCGGGCCACGGTCGAAATAAATTTCTGAACAAGGACCGCACGGTCCTGGAACTCCCATAGACCAGAAGTTATCTGCCATATCACGACGTTGAATTCGCTCGAGTGGAACTCCAATTTTCTTATGCCAAATATCGGCCGCTTCATCATCATCGAGATAAACAGTGACCCATAATTTTTCTTCTGGGAAACCGTAACCACCTTGCGAAATTGGGTTTGTGAGCAATTCCCATGCTAATGCAATAGCGCCCTCTTTGAAATAATCACCAAAAGAAAAATTTCCACACATTTGAAAAAATGATGCATGGCGCGTTGTCTTTCCAACTTCATCAATATCTAGGGTTCGCACACATTTTTGAACAGATGTCGCACGCTTGTAAGGTGGAGAAATCTCACCCAAGAAATAGGGTTTGAAGGGAACCATTCCTGCATTTACTAATAGCAAATTTGGATCATCGGCGATCAGGGATGCAGAAGGAACAACAGTATGCGTTAGGCCTTGACTGTTACCATTTTCAAAAAAGCGCAGCCAGCGCGAACGGATCTCGGCGGATTCCACAGCTTTGAACTACTCAGCCTTCTTCTTCTTTTTTGAGCGCCCCTTGTTCATCTGCGCCGCACCAAGAAGAGCCCCTGCTACTTTGAGCGCTGGACCACCCTTATCCATAAAAGTTGTCGTTGTCTCTGCAACTTTATTTGAGATATCTTCAATATTCTTAGTAACGCGATTGAGACTATGAAGTGGGCCGTTGACCAATGTAACGGTCGTATGAACCTCTTCGATTAGAGGTGCGGTCTCATCTGTCATTGTCTTGAGTGAAACCTTTGCCTCATCGATAAAGCGTCCGACTCGAATAACGGCATAGGCAACTGCCGTTGCAATTACGAGTAACGAGCAAGCAGCAATAATTGTTGCAATTCCGCCTGGACCCATTATCTGCCTCCCTCTACTCCCGTGATAGAGGCTTAGCCTACCTGAAATCAGGCGTGAACTAGGCGATTATAGGTAGAGCTACGTCTGGGGTTCGATGTTCGCGATGGGCTACTAAGGATGCGACGTGATATCGCTCAATTCTTTCTTGTAATTCAATCTCCATATATGGACGTCCGTCTACTAATGAACCTTGAAGACCATCGATTACCGCCGCAACATCTTCGCCACTCATTGTCTTATGAGTTTCTAATGCATGAGCTAAAGCAAGAACTTGCATGCGATTAGTAATCAAAATCTCTTCTGCCTTAGCAAGTAATCCTGTGAGGCTATCTTCAATTCGATCACTGAGTGCAAGACGTATTTGTTTGGCAGTATCGTCTTTACCTTTTCCACCACCGGGTGCCCCGACTTCGAAGCGGCGATTACTTGCATGTGAAGAGATAGTTGAGCCCATTCCCCAGTGACCTTCCATAAGAGATGCAATCGTCGTTGCACTCTCTAAATCCCCTGATACGCCTGAGGAATTATCGCCATCGAAAAACATTCGCTCTCCAGCTAGTGAGGCCAGTGATACTAAAATATCGGACTCATATTCAGTTCGCCATCTGGTGAACTGATCATCGGGCGGAATGCTTGCAACCATTCCTAAGTAATCAGAACCCTTTTCAATTGTTGCTAGGTCAATCGACATATGTTGGCGAACTCTATGAGCCACAACCGCATGGCATGCTTCATGAACTGCCACTGCGTGACGCTCTCGTTCAATATATTCAACATCTTCTGAAGGACCGAGTTCCTTTTGCTGTTTAGCTTTGACGACATCGGCCCATTCAATGGATGTGCGACCATTGCGAATTGCAAAGATGAGGGCTTCATTGATTGTGTCTTTAATTGTTGCACCTGTTGCATATGGAGTAATTGTCGCCAATTTATCAATCTCTTCAACGCTAAGTGAATGAGAAACTTTTGCCAAATATCCCTCGTATGTTCGAACACGCCCGGCCTTACTTGGATAACCAACGCGATACATACGATCGATACGACCAGGACGCAGAAGCGCTTCATCAAGTGCCTCTGGCATATTTGTAGCCATAACAACAAGGATTCGATACTTCGGAGGATTCTTAGGACGCATGCCTAAAGTTCGTCGAACGATACGATTGAAGAAGCCACGAGGTTTCTTTAGTCCAGATAGTTCCGTAAGTAGCGCTTGCAATGTTCCTGAACCACCACCGCCGCCTGCTGCTCCACCCATTATAAACTTTTCGTGAACTACAGCAGACGCAGCTGAAGGTGAGAGATACGCACCACCATGACAGGAATCTCCAAAGACTCCTGGTATCGATGCACCTGCGAAACGTTGCGGCCCACCTGATGAAACGATTCCACGGTTTCCCAATGAATCTGCTTCATCTATAAAAACAACAACTCCACCATAGCGAAGCGCAAGCTTGCGCAATTTTCTAAAAAGTGATTTCACCTTCAAAATTCCGACACCCATAAACATATTTGTAAATGCACCCGGATCTACAAAAACAAATGGCTTACCAGTCTCACCCGCCATTGACTCAGCCATCAAAGTTTTACCCGTTCCTGGAGGACCCCACAAAAGAATTCCACCAGGAACATAGCCACCGTGTTTTTCAATCTCTTCAGGAGTTTCGAGGAAGAGCAAATTCTCACGGATGCGATTGAGCACATGGTCTTGACCCCACACATCACTAAAGCGTGTTCGAATATCGTCAGGGAAATATGTTTCAACTCCGCCTCTGCTGAGGAACCAGAAAATTGCTGCAAATTGAATAATGACGAAAAAGACAGCAAACATCAATTGGCCAAGAATTGGGAGCGCACTAAAGAATGCCTTGGGAGCTAGAAAGAGCGCACGAATAGGAGTCTCTTTATAAATAGCACCTAAAACTACAGATAGTAGAAATATAACTAATAGCCACTTGATGACACGAGATAATCTAAACCTGGTCCAGTCACTAAGGCGATGCAGCAATTTATCTACAAAAGAAAAATAACGTTGCCAGAAACCATGATAGGGCGCAAGAATTTCAGCTAACCCAAAATGAATCTGTCGCAATACTTCAATTACAACTAATCCAAGTAACCAACTTTTACTAGATGCGACATCTTTCACACCATCTGAAAAACTCAGGATTGGATTTTCTGCCAAGTTCGACCAGACAAGAACAAGGAATGTGATGCCAAAGAGGAGGAAAAACTTAGTTCTATCGTAGAAAGAGAGATGAATACGAGTCTTTCGATCGGTATCGCGCGCTCTACTAGGTCGATTCTCTAGTTGGCTCATCTGGCTCCCCTTACTGTAAATGAATTTGAAATCTCGGTCATGAGTTTTTCATTCTTCTTATAGCATTTATTAGTGCAGCGAATTATAAATAGATAGACCTTTGAGTTATCGGGCGAAATCATCGCAGTCTGGTCGATGGTTTGAGCCACTCCCTTATGTGTAAATGTGAATATTGTGCGCACCCCTCGTGCACCCTTTTCAACTACTTCATAATCATCATAAATCTCAAAAAGTGGTGTATCTGCAGTCGGAGTACTTACCCACTGCGAAAGGGGGACGATGGCATCTCGCAAAATGTTCAAGGAAACTGCATTTTTCTCATCAGCCGATAAATTGCGTACTCGTGCAAGAGCAACAGGTTTTTCTGGCGCATCGATTTCAAAGATCTGGGATGGCTTCACTTTTGCTTCAATCGAATAGGCCACTTGCCACTTCACTAATGTCTGACGTTCGACAGCTAAGCCCTGTGCATTTTTTGCTTCAAACTTATTCAATGCTTGAGTACTAATTACATGCCATTTCTTTGGAACGGTGAAGAAAACACCTTCTGATTTTGAAGCAGCATAAATTTGTGACTGAGCGCCACAACCAGTCAAGACGAGAAGTGAAGATAGAACCAACCCGAGAGATTTTTTCACTCGCGAATTCTCTCTAACTTCCCTTCAGTCCGCCATCTATACCGCTCTCTCTTCGCTGAACAGGGGTAATAGGCGTAGGCGCTCCCGTGAGTGGATCTCCCCCGCTAGCCGTCTTCGGAAAGGCGATAACTTCGCGGATTGAATCTGAGCCAGAGAGAAGAGCGCAGACTCGGTCCAGACCAAGTGCGATTCCTCCATGAGGTGGTGGCCCATAGTTGAATGCTTCAAGCAAGAATCCAAATTTGCTCGCTGCCTCTTCATCACTGAGACCAATGACGGAGAAAACATCCTTCTGTATTTGACGATCATGAATACGAATAGAACCGCCGCCGAGTTCGGTTCCATTCAAGACAATGTCATATGCATAGGCAAGTGCGCTCGCAGGATCTTTCGCGAACGAAGTTGCAAACTCTGGTTTTGGACCAGTGAATGGATGGTGCACAGCCGTCCAACCACCGTTATCTATCGGCTCAAACATTGGTGCATCGACAACCCAGAGAAATTCCCACTTGCCAGTTGGTATCAATTCGCAACGTTTTCCAATCTCCAAACGAACTGCGCCTAGAAGATTGAGTGATGCTCTTCGCTCCCCTGCGGCAAAAAAGATTGCATCTCCTGGCTTCGCGCCAACAGCTGCGACGATCGAACCCTGTTCTTCTTCGGACAAATTCTTTGCAACAGGGCCACCTAAAGTTCCATCATCTGCAACCAAAATGTATGCGAGTCCCTTTGCTCCACGCGCCTTTGCCCAGTCTTGCCATGCATCGAGTTCACGACGCGCAGAGTTTGCTCCTCCGGGCATGATGACTGCACCAACATATGACGCTTGGAAAACTCTAAAAGGCGTCTGTGCGAAAAAGGATGTGAGTTCTTGGAGTTTGAGTCCGAAACGTAAATCAGGCTTATCTGATCCGTAATTACTCATTGCATCTGCATACGTCATACGCATGAGAGGAAGAGGAATCTCGTAGTTAGCAACTTCTTTCCAAATCTTTGCAACTATTCTTTCAGCGACAGCCAAAATATCTTCTTGATCAATAAATGACATTTCAATATCTAGTTGAGTAAATTCAGGCTGGCGATCTGCTCGAAAATCTTCATCTCGGAAGCAACGTGCTATTTGGTAATACTTTTCCATTCCGGCAACCATAAGCAGCTGCTTGAACAGCTGCGGTGATTGAGGAAGGGCGTACCAACTGCCAGGCTGCAAGCGAACTGGAACTAAAAAGTCACGCGCACCTTCAGGGGTCGAACGTGTCAGATATGGAGTTTCAATCTCTAAAAATTGCTCAGAATCCATAACGGAGCGAATAGTCGATGTCACTTTGGATCGCAGGCGCAAGTTAGCGGCGGGCTTTTCACGACGTAAATCTAGATAGCGATATTTCAAACGAACTTCTTCATTGATATCTGCATCATCGCCACTATCGATCGGGAAAGGTAGAGGAGCTGATTCACTGAGTACAACTATTGAATCTCCCATCACTTCAATATCGCCGGTATCGATACCAGCATTTTCATTTCCAGATGGCCTAGCAACAACTTCGCCAGTGATTTGAAGACACCATTCAGCGCGAAGCGAACCAGCCATTACCTCATCGCGGATGACAACTTGAACCCACCCTGTCGCATCGCGAAAATCGATAAATGCAACACCACCATGATCGCGACGACGAGATACCCAGCCTGCAAGTGTTACTACTTTTCCAGCATCACTTTTGCGAAGCGTTCCTGCGCCATGGGTTCTCATCATAATAAATTCAACATTTCCGATCAGTGGGCTTAGAGCGCTTGGTGTAAGGCGCTAATCGTAACTGATTTTGAAACTCCACTAGACATCTCTTTGAGTTCAACGCTACCCGATGCTAATTCCGTATCGCCTAAAACAACGACATATTTTGAGCCACTCTTATCAGCAGCCTTCATTGCGCCTTTGAGGGCACGTTCTCCAAATGCAATCTCAACAACGTGACCACTATTTCGCAATTGCATTGCCATAGCCAGTGCTTCACTTTTGGCTTTTTCACCCAGAGGAATAATAAATAAATCTGAAGTAAAGGAGTCCTTTGGTACAACGCCCTCTGCTTGAGCTGCAAGCAGAGCGCGATCAACTCCTAATCCAAATCCAATTCCTGAAAGCTCTTGTCCACCAAGCTGGTCCATAAGACCGTCGTAGCGCCCTCCGCCACCAATGCCAGATTGCGCACCGAGATCTTCGTGGATAAATTCAAAGGTGGTTCCGGTGTAGTAATCAAGACCACGAACCATATGTGGATTGAGAACATAAGTTATTCCAAGGCGTTTGAGGTGTTCTTGAACTTGCGCAAATTGCGCACGCGATTCCTGCGATAAGAAATCCATAAGCAATGGCGCTTTTGCCATCAATTTCTTCATCTCTTCGCGCTTGTCATCGAAGAGGCGAAGTGGGTTTATTTTCGCGCGAGCAGATGTTGCTTCATCTAAATCTAGAGTTGCTATAAATTTGTCGAGTTCTACACGGTGCGCACTTCGTGAAGCGCTATCTCCTAGTGAGGTGATCTCTAAGCGATAGCGTTTGAGACCAAGTGATCTAAAACCTTGATCAGCAATTGCTATAACTTCTGCATCAACGGCTGGATCATCTATTCCAATTGCTTCAATTCCAACTTGATAAAACTGTCTGAAGCGACCTGCTTGTGGTCTCTCCGCACGAAAAAATGCTCCGCTGTACCAAACTTTTATAGGCAATTGTCCGCGATCCAAATTATGTTCGATAACAGCGCGCATTACGCCAGCAGTTCCTTCAGGACGCAGAGTTATTGAACGACCGCCGCGATCTTCAAAGGTATACATTTCTTTAGAAACAACATCTGTTGATTCACCAACACCACGTGTAAAGAGTTGCGTGTCTTCAAAAACAGGAAGTTCCATAAGTGAATACCCGGCTAAGCGCGCTGGTTCAATAAGGCCATCGCGCACCCATTCAAATTCGCGAGATTGGGGTGGAACATATTCACTCACTCCTTTAGGGGCTTGAATCTTCTCTTTTTTCATTTAGAAGCGCCCCTTATTCTTACTTGATGATTCAGAAAAATTTTTCAGATACGGATTCGTGCGACGCTCGTGACCAATCGTGGTTTCTGGGCCGTGACCCGGCAGCACTCGCAAAGCATCATCGAGTGGCACAATTTTCTTTCGCAAACTCTCTTCCATATCTTTTGCTGACCCTGTTGGTAGATCGGTGCGACCAATCGAACCAGCAAAGAGAACATCTCCGCTGACCAATATTTCATCATCGATCGTAAAGATCATTGAGCCTCGGGTATGACCGGGTGCATGAAAGGCCTGAACTCTCATGCCCACAATCTCAATCGCATCACCATTGCGCAATTCTCTAACATCGGCTGGTTCAACAAAGTCCATCTCATCCAATGTCGCAGCAAATTCTGCACTGAGTGCTCGCTTTGGGTGCTTCAGCAAGATTCGATCTTCGCTGTGAATGTATGCCGGTATCGAATAGCCATTAGCTACTGGGCGAATTGAGAATGTGTGATCAAGATGGCCATGGGTAGCAATAATGGCTACCGGCTTTAGTTTGAATCTCTCAACAATTTCTTCTATCTCTTTGGAAGTATCTGGCATTCCAGCATCAAAGATCAGGCATTCAGTGCCTTGGCTAGGGGCAATAATCCATGTATTTGTCGCGAACATCGGTGCGGCAAAGCCTTCGACAAGCATCAATGACACCTAATTTTCTCAAAATCACGCTCGAATAATTGGTCGCTTAGAGGCGATTGACGCTAACCCCATGAGACAGGGTACCTTTTAGCCCTTCACAACGCTTCATCCATCACCGCTACCTAAGTACCAAAAACTTAGGAGTTGAAACTATAGCGAAGGTCTCGAAGAGATCACCGCGCTGAAAGGAACATAAACCATGTCCGACTTCAACCCACAATCAATTGCTCCCTCTGCTGCAAGTGCTCTCATTGGAGATCCTGCACAATTTGGTCGAGTTGCTGAAGATGGAACGGTTTACGTAAGAACTCCTGACGGTGAAAAAGCAGTTGGTTCATATCCAGGTAAGAGCGCAGAAGAAGCGCTTGCATACTTCGTTAGAAAATTTGAATTAGTCGCAGGTGAAATTGCGCTACTCGCTGCCCGTATCAAAAGCGGTGCGATGGTTCCATCTGATGCCCTTGTAGCTGTGAAGAAGTTGCGTGATCAAGTTCGCGAACTCAACGGTGTTGGAGATTTAGCAGCCCTTGCTTCATCAGTGGAACAACTAGAGCCACTCATTGAGGGCCATCGCGAAGCATATGAGGCTAAGAAAGCGGCAGAAGTTGCCGCTAAAAATGCGCGACGTGAACAAATTCTTGTTGAGAAAGAAAAGATTGTTGTAGAGGCTGAATCTCTTGCTATGTCAGAGAATTGGAAAGTAACGGGTGATCGCCTCAAGCAACTCCTAGATGAGTGGAAGCTTGCACCTCGTCTCGATAAGAAGGCAGATGGCGATCTCTGGAAGAGATTCTCAAGTTCACGCAATAAGTTTGATAAGCGTCGCCGCACTCACTTTGCTTCCCTTGAGGCGACACAAAGCGTAGTAAGTGATGCCAAGAAAGCACTCGTTGCGCAAGCCGAAGCACTTGCTACATCTACAGATTGGGTCGCAACAGCGCGTCAATTCAAAACACTCATGGATGCTTGGAAAGCCGCTGGTCGCGGCAAGCCAAGTGATGACACTAAGTTATGGGCAAAGTTCAAGAAGTCACAAGATGCATTCTTTGCGGCGAAAATTGCTGACTTAGAAAAACGCGATCTCACCATGGCTACAAATCTTGCAAAGCGGGAAGAATTGCTTCCACTCATTGAAGCACTGCTCCCCATCAAAGATTTGAAAGAGGCTAAGAACTCACTTCGCGATCACCTTCGTTCGTGGGAAAAAATTGGCATGACTCATCGTGACAAGCGCAGTGCACTCGATGCTCGTGTGCGCGTTGTCGAAGAGGCAATCAAGAACGCCGAGGCTGAGGTATGGCGCAAGACTGACCCTGCTGCAAAGGCACGTGCGAATGAAGTTGTTCGCCAACTCAGTGATGCAATTGAGAATTATGAAAAGGCGGCAGCGAAAGCAAGTGCAGCCGGAAATACTAAGAAGGCCACGGAGGCACTTGAATCTGCAGCTGCTCGTCGCGTTTGGCTCGCTGAAGCTGAAAAGGGTTTAGCTGAGTTCAATTGATTCTTAGTAGTTAGTAGTTAGTTGTTAGTTGTTCGGTAAACGTCATAGACACCTTCGATGGTGCGCACTGCCGCTAATACTGCATCGAGATGCTTCGCATCAGCCATTTCAAATGTAAATCGTGAGAATGCAGTTCTATCCTTCGATGTGGTTACCGATGCACTCAAAATATTTACATGCTGATCTGAAAGAGTTCTAGTTACATCTGCAAGAAGTGATGGGCGATCAAGGGCCTCAACTTGAATATTGACTAGGAATACACTCGCCGCACCTGCGCGCCAACGAACTTCTACAACACGCTCATTCTGAGTGGAACGAAGATCATCTGCATTGATGCAGTCCGCACGATGTATCGAGACACCACTTCCTTTAGTAATAAAACCCATAATCGAATCACCGGGAACAGGTGTGCAGCATCGGGCAAGTTTTACTAAAACATCACCTACGCCTATTACCTCTACAGCATTACTTGAACGCCGCGATGAAGTTATATGAGTTGGGAGAACATCCATTGTTGGTTCGGGGTGAGAATCCTCTACCGACATTGATGCAACTAGTTTTTCGATAATGGATGCGGCAGAGACATGGCCGTCGCCGACTGCTGAATAAAGCGCTTCAATATCTGTGTAGCGAAGTTCGTGTGCCAACTCCAATAATGAATGTCCAGCAAAAATCTTCTGCAATGGAAGTCCTGCTTTGCGCATTTGGCGAGCAATAGATTCGCGTCCTGCATCAATTGCTTCTTCTCTGCGCTCTTTGCTAAACCACGCTTTGATCTTTGATCTTGCCCTTGGACTCTTTACAAAGTTGAGCCAGTCGCGACTTGGACTCGCAGAATCACTCTTATTTGTAACGATTTCAACAACATCACCATTAGCCAGCTTTGATTCCAGAGGCACGAGGCGTCCATTGACCTTTGCTCCAGCGCATCGATCGCCGACATCTGTGTGAACCGAATATGCAAAATCAACAGGCGTTGAACCACCAGGTAGAGCGATAACGCTTCCCTTTGGTGTGAAAACGAATACTTCGGGTGAACCTAAATCAAAGCGCAGTGCTTCAAGAAATTCTGAGGGATCCTCTGTCTCCTTCTGCCATTCGTGCAATTGGCGAAGCCAGAGCATTTCTGGTGAAGATGAATTACTTTCATTTCCCTGCTTATATTTCCAATGAGCTGCAATTCCAAACTCTGCGCGTGAGTGCATATCGTAGGTGCGAATCTGTATCTCAATTGCCTTACCTCTTGGACCTATTACTGTTGTGTGAAGTGATTGATATAAGTTAAATTTTGGCATCGCTATATAGTCTTTAAAACGTCCAGGAACTGGGCTCCAGCGCGCATGGATGGAACCAAGTACTCCATAACAATCTCGCACATCTTCAACGAGAACGCGAATACCTACAAGATCATAAATATCATTGAAATCACGTCCTCGAACAACCATCTTTTGATACACGCTAAAGAAATGTTTTTGTCGACCGGTAACTGTTGCTTCAATGCCATCACGAAGTAGATCTTCTCGAACAGCGGTGATTACATCCTCACTTAGCGCTTGACGAGCAGGTGAGCGCTCAGCAACAAGGCGAGCAATCTCTTCAAATTTCTTAGGTTCCAAAACTTCGAAGGAAAGATCCTCCAATTCCCACTTGATAGCGTTCATACCTAGTCGGTGCGCAAGTGGTGCGTAAATATCGAGCGTCTCTCGCGCTTTACGAGTGGCACTTTCGGGTGATACATATTTCCACGTACGCGCATTATGTAGGCGATCTGCAAGTTTGATAACGAGAACACGAATATCTCGCGACATTGCAACAACCATCTTGCGAACTGTTTCTGCCTCCGCAGTTGGTCCATATGTGAGTTTGTCTAACTTAGTGACACCATCTACTAGAGACGCTATTTCGTCACCGAAATCACTTCGTAACTGCTCTAATGAATACGGCGTATCTTCCACGGTGTCATGAAGAAGCGCGGCAATAATTGTTGGCGGATTGAGACCAAGTTCAGCGAGAATTTCAGCCACTGCAACTGGATGCGTAATGTATTGATCACCTGATTTACGTAACTGCCCTTCATGCGCTTGCTGGGCAATTAGAAAGGCACGCTCCACATTGTCTAGCGGAGTGTTTGCATGGTTTTCTTTGAGTGCACTAAGAATCGGTGCAATCAAAGTATCCATTTAGATCACGTCCCTACTTGCGACCTTTTCGCTTAGGTTGATTACGTGGGCCACGTCGCTCTGCAACAACTGTTGAACCTTCAGAACTCGGCGCTGCTCCCCCGCGAGCATTGACTCGCTTTGCAAGTGCCTGCATCGCAGGTTCGCGCTCACGCAGAACCGCCAAGATAGGCGTTGCTATAAAGATCGAGGAATATGTACCAGTTGCTAGACCAATAAAGAGTGCAAGTGATAGATCCTTCAAAGTTCCAGCACCAAGTAAGCCTGCGCCCACGAAGAGGATAGAACCGACTGGGAGCAATGCAATTAATGAAGTATTGAATGAACGAACAAGGGTCTGATTGACGGCAAGATTTGCGGCTTGTGAATATGTGCTCTTCGAGGTTGAAGTAATTGTTCGAGTGTTCTCTCGAACTTTATCGAATACAACAACTGTGTCATAGAGCGAATATCCAAGGATCGTAAGGAAGCCGATCACCGTTGCAGGCGTTACATCGAATCCCACAAGTGCGTAAATTCCAACAGTAATAAATACATCGTGAACTACAGCAATTATTGCTGCAATCGCCATTTTGGGTTCAAATGCCATTGCGAGATAGAGCATCACGACAATCACAAAGCCAATGAGTCCGTAGAGTGCTTTACGAGTAATCTCTTTACCCCACGAAGGGCCAACTATTTGAGTATCGATAGAGGCTATTGAAACTCCAAGTTTGCTCGCGAGAGCATCCTGAATTTGATTTGATTCAACAGTAGAGAGAGCTCCAGTTTGTACGCGAACTTTCTCTGTACCAATCTTTTGAATAATTGTCTCGCTTGTAATTCCAGTTGACTCAACAGCGGCGCGAGCATCTTCAACTGTTACACCCTGCTTTGTGACGATATAGGAAGAGCCACCCTTGAATTCAATTCCAAGGTGCAAGCCCTGAATCGCAAGTGCACCTATCGATGCAAGTATGAGGAGGGCAGAGATTGCATACCAACGACGGCGTTTTCCGATGAAATCTATGGATGTTTCACCACGATACAAACGTCCACCAATGCCTGATAGTGATGACATTGTTATGCCTCCTTTGGTGCTGAAATTGTTCCGAGGCTCTTAGCCGAGAAACCTGAGAGTGGATGACCTGAACTGTAGAAATTAAGTTTTGAGATGATGCTAGTAACTGGTTTCGTGAAGGCAAAGACAACTACTAAGTCAACCAGTGTTGTAAGACCTAGTGTGAAGGCGAAGCCTCGAACTCCACCGACTGCAAAGAAGTAGAGCAGTACTGCAGCGATGATAGATACAAAGTCGGCAACAATGATTGTGCGACGGGCTCGCGTCCAGCCAGTCTCCACCGCTGAACGAAGTGATCTACCTTCGCGTACCTCATCTCGAATACGTTCAAAGTAGACAATGAAAGAGTCAGCGGTAATACCGATTGCGACAATGAGTCCGGCTATACCTGCCAATGTAAGAGTGAATCCAATCCACTTACCAAGAAGGAGAATAAGTAGATAGACCAGACCAGCTGCAATCGCTAATGAACCAACAGTGATAAGACCGAGTCCACGGTAATAAAGAATTGAATAGATAAGAACCAAAATCAATCCAAGTGCACCGGCAAGTAAGCCTGCTTGCAACTGATCGGATCCCAGTGTTGGCGAAATCTGCTGCACTTCGCCACGATCAAATGCAAGTGGTAGTGCTCCATATTTCAAAACATTTGCAAGATCTGCAGCCTCTGTTTGAGTGAAGCTTCCAGTGATTTGGGCATTACCTGAAGGAATCGGTTCGTTGATACGTGGCGCAGAAACAACTAATCCATCGAGGACAATTGCAACTTGATTTAGAGGAGTTGTAAGTGATGTAACGCGAGTTGTAAGCGCTCCAAATGCTTTTGTTCCTTCATCATTGAAAGTAAGTGATACATACCAAATGCTTCCACCTTGTGTATCAAGACCGGCACTTGCTTTAGAAACTTGGCGTCCTAAAACTTCAGCAGGTGCCAAAATATACTTGCTCCCGCCTTCTCGACTACAAGCAACAATGGCTTGATCTGCAGCATCACTACCTGTTCCTTGTCGATTTGCATCGATCGAACAATCCAATTGTGCAAAACGCGCATTTACATCTGGAGCGATACCAGCGACGGGGGTTGCGGCAGTGGCTGTATCTGAAAGATTTGGAACTCCAGAAGTTTCTGCAAGTACTTGTCTAAAGCGAAGTTCTGCAGTCTGTCCAACCAACTCAACAACGCGTCGTCCAGTATCGCCAGGAACAGAGATAACAATTTGACGATTTGTGCCGCTACCTTGCGCGGTTACTTCACTCTCTGCAACACCGAGTGAGTTCACACGCTGGCGAATGATTGAAACTGCTTGATCAATAGCTTCGTTAGTAACTTTTCCATCTTCACCTGGTGCGATACGTGGTTGAAGAGTCACACTCGTTCCGCCTCGAAGGTCTAGACCTAAGCGGACTTGAGTTGCGCCTTGAATAAAGACCGCACCGAGCAGAGCGAAGAGGACGAGGGCCAGAATTGCCAGAGTACGTCCTGGGCGGGCAGTCGTCTTTACAGGTTTAGTAGTTGTAGACATAGGAGCAGAGTCTAGGCATCAGGTGCAGGTGTGTCGAAAAGAGTCGCGATTCCAGCGGGTGGTGTTCGTCCTATATGGCTCCAGCCCAATGCTGTTGCAATACGTCCTCGTGGAGTTCTGGCCATAAATCCATTGCGAACCAGGAATGGTTCAGCGACAGATTCGACCGTCTCAACCTCTTCGCCCACGGCAATAGCCAAAGTTGAAAGACCAACCGGTCCCCCATTAAATCGCTCAATGAGTGCAATAAGAACTGCGCGATCGAGTCGATCTAATCCGATTTCATCTACTTCATAAATCTCGAGAGCGGCACGTGCATCTGCAAGAGTAATTGATGAACTTCCTTGAACTTGTGCGTAATCTCGAACTCGACGCAATAATCTATTTGCGATACGAGGTGTACCTCGTGAACGTCGCGCAATCTCACTCACCGCTTTGGTATCGATAGTGACACCCAACAACTTTGCGCTTCGCACTAATACTCTCTCTAATTCACTCTCTTGATAGAAATCAAGATGCGCCGTGAAACCGAAACGATCGCGCAGTGGACTTGGCAATAATCCAGCGCGAGTTGTCGCTCCAACCAATGTGAAATGTGGAAGCTGTAAAGGAATCGCTGTTGCACCGGGGCCTTTGCCTACCACGACGTCGACTCGAAAATCTTCCATAGCTAGATATAAGAGTTCCTCTGCTGGCCTTGGCAAGCGATGAATTTCATCGAGAAAAAGAATCTCGCCTTCAACTAATGAAGAAAGAATTGCTGCCAAATCTCCAGCATGTGTAATAGCAGGGCCACTCGTTATTCGTATGGGTGTATCCATCTCACTTGCAAGGATGAGGGCAAGCGTTGTCTTACCTAAACCTGGAGGACCAGATAATAAAATGTGATCAGCGCATGCACCTCGTTGGCGTGCAGCAGATAGAAGGACATCAATTTGTTCTCGCACACGCTCTTGGCCTATAAATTCCTTGAGATTCTTAGGACGCAGAGCATTCTCCAAAACAGATTCTTCTCCCAATGACTGCGCAGCGACTAAACGCTCTTCGCTATTTTCCATTTGCAAGCGCCTTCTTGAGTAAATCGCCCAGTGCGACATCGGCTGGATCAATACCTTCATTCTGTAAACGCGAAACTAAGGCACTGATTGCATTATCGGAATCTTTAGGAGTAAAACCGAGTGAAACAAGTGCGCTAGTGAGTTGCTCGCGCCATGCAGGCTGATGGCTTAGATGATTGGCATGTGCACCCACACGAGTCATCTTGCCTTTGAGTTCGAGAATCATGCGCTGAGCGCCCTTTTTACCAATGCCTGGGACTTTCTCTATTACCCCAACATTTTCTTGCGCAATAGCGCGAGCTAGATCTTCAATTGAAAGAGATCCCAATATTGATAGTGCAACCTTTGGACCTACTCCTGAAACAGTCTGCAACAGTTCAAAGGTGTTCTTACTCTCTTCATCTAGAAAACCAAAAAGTGTCAATGAATCCTCGCGAACAACAAGAGAAGTATGCAAAATCGCCGGCGCTCCCAAAGTCAGGGAGGCACTTGTTGCACTAGTTACTAAGACTGCATAACCGACGCCTTGTACTTCGATAATCGCTCTATCACTGAGAAGTGAGCGAACAGTTCCATTGAGTAACGAGATCATCGTGCACGCAACTTCCGTAAGCGTGATTTTTCCGCTTCAACGGCATTTGCAATTTTTGTATCCGCACTCCCACGCCAAATATTGCAAATAGCAAGGGCTAGAGCATCAGTGCTATCGACTGGCTTAGGAGCGCTCTCTAATTTCAAAATATGTACAACCATGTCGGCAACTTGCTTCTTATTTGCACGACCAGAACCAGTGACTGCTGCTTTGACCTCACTTGGTGTGTGCATCGCTACGGGGATACCAGCCTTTGCTGCCAAAAGTAGTGCGACACCTGCTGCTTGCCCAGTTCCCATAACAGTGCTCACATTGTGTTGCGAGAAAACCCGTTCAACTGCAATTACATCTGGTGAATATAAATTAATCCATTCACCCAATTGTCTATCTAGGTCTAGGAGTCGCATCTCTAGGGGAATATCTGTTGGTGTCTTTATCACTCCAACGCCAACGAGTGAGAGTTGTGTGCCAGTAGATCCCTCGACAATTCCAATACCGCAACGAGTGAGCCCTGGGTCAACTCCCAAAACCTTCATCCCAAACTCGCCATTACCTCATCAGAGACATCGAAATTGCTATAAACATTTTGTACATCGTCGAGTTCTTCAATTGCATCAATGAGTGCAAATACTTTTGCCGCACTGTCGGCATCGAGTGGAATTGAAAGGGAGGGCAGAAATGAAGAATCAGCAGATTCATAATCAATACCGGCGCCTTGTAGTGCGGTGCGAACAGCAACTATGTCACTTGCCTCGCAGACAACTTCGAGCGCTTCGCCCATATCGTTGACTTCTTCAGCCCCTGCTTCAAGAACGGCTTCAAGTACTTTGTCTTCAGTCACGCCACCATTTTTTGAAACTATGATGACGCCTTTACGATTGAAAAGGTATGAGACCGATCCAGGATCGGCCATATTTCCTCCATTGCGCGTAACGGCAACGCGTACTTCAGAGGCTGCGCGATTTCTATTATCAGATAAACATTCAATCATTATTGCAACACCGTTGGGGCCATAGCCCTCATACATAATTGTTTGCCAATCTGCTCCGCCAGATTCAAGACCGGCTCCGCGCTTTACCGCTCTAGAAATATTGTCTGCTGGCATTGATGCCTTTTTGGCTTTTGCAATTGCATCAAAGAGTGTTGGGTTTCCATCGACATCTGGACCGCCGTTGCGCGAGGCAACTTCAATTCCCTTGATTAGTTTTGCAAAAGACTTCGCACGTCGACCATCAGTAATGGCTTTTTTATGCTTGGTCGTAGCCCATTTGGAATGGCCTGACATGTAAACACCTCACTAGTTTTGAACTGGCCCCACTTTATCGCAAACTATCTATCTCTACCTCGAACTAGGGCGGGACGAGCAATTTCTTCGATGAAATAATGATGGATGCGATGATCCCCTGTTAGTTCTGGATGAAATGACGTTGCCAAAAGATTGCCACCGCGTACTGCCACTGGATGGGACTGACCATCAGGTGAAGTCACAGTCGCCAGCACTGATATATCTTTTCCGATTTCTTCTACCCAAGGAGCGCGTATAAATACCGCATGCACCTTCTCTTTGCCGCCATCATTGAAATCTATATCGCTTTCGAAGGAATCAACTTGGCGACCAAAAGCATTTCTACGAACTGTTATATCTAAACCACCAAAAGTTTTCTGTCCATCTATTGCATCCAAAACGCGATCTG
Organism: Bifidobacterium breve; assembly: GCA_945898065.1. Taxonomy (GTDB): domain Bacteria; phylum Actinomycetota; class Actinomycetes; order Nanopelagicales; family Nanopelagicaceae; genus Planktophila. The sequence goes on along the minus strand of CAMDHH010000001.1, from coordinate 62,930 downwards.
CGAGGAGAATCATTCCTGCACAAGATCCATATGTAGGCATGCCCTCACTAATACGCGTGCGAATTGGTTGAAGTAATTCATAGTGCTCGGCTAACTGCGCAATTGTTGTCGACTCTCCCCCAGGAATAACTAAAGCTTCGACGCTACGTAGTTCCTCGATTCGACGAACTGAAATCGGATCAACACCACAGGCAATCAGAGAACTAATATGTTCGCGGACATCACCTTGAAGTGCGAGTACGCCTACCTTCATCAGAAATAATTACCAACCGCGCTCAGCAAGGCGGTGAGGGGCTGGAAGATCTGCAACATTGATACCAACCATCGCTTCTCCTAGACCGCGAGAAACTTGCGCTAGCACCTTGGCATCATCAAAGAAGGTTGTTGCCTTCACGCATGCAGCCGCACGTTGTGCAGGATTTCCTGACTTGAAAATACCTGAACCAATAAATACGCCATCAGCGCCCATGCTCATCATGAGCGCGGCATCTGCAGGAGTTGCAATTCCACCGGCTGTGAATAGAACAACTGGAAGTTTTCCATTTGCTGCTACCTCTTTTACTAATTCAAAAGGAGCCTGCATCTCTTTAGCTGCAACATAGAGTTCATCTTCGCGCATAGATGAAAGGCGACGAATCTCTCCACCAATTTTGCGCATGTGTTGCATAGCATTTGAGACATCACCTGTTCCTGCTTCACCCTTTGAGCGAATCATTGCAGCGCCCTCATTGATACGACGCAGGGCCTCTCCGAGATTTGTTGCACCACAAACAAAAGGAACTTTGAAGTCCCACTTATCAATATGGTTTTCATAATCTGCAGGTGTAAGAACTTCTGACTCGTCGATGTAATCAACACCAAGGCTCTCCAAAATGCGTGCCTCAACGAAATGACCGATGCGCGCCTTTGCCATGACAGGAATAGAAACAGCTGCTTGAATTTTTTCAATCATGTCAGGATCAGACATGCGTGCAACGCCACCTTCTGCGCGAATATCTGCAGGTACGCGCTCGAGTGCCATGACTGCAACAGCGCCAGCATCTTCAGCAATTTTTGCTTGCTCTGCATTGACGACATCCATGATGACGCCACCCTTGAGCATCTCTGCCATTCCGCGCTTTACTCGACCTGTACCTGTTACCTGCGACATGTGACTGACTCCTTGTTAGAACTCTTGTGAGAGTTAGAGGGCAATCCTACTTTGAAGAAGGTGCAGGTGTCGCCTCGGATTTGAGTGTGAAAGTAGGCGCTTTATCGCTCAGTGCTATCCAGATTTGGCCTGGAGCGAAATTAATCTCTTCTCCATCAGGTGTACTCCATTGCGTGCCCGCCTCCGCAGTTGGCCTTGACCACAACGCTTGAAAACTCTTTCCATCGCGCAAAACAAAGCCTGTTCCTGATCCGATAGTTGCAGAGAACGGTGTGACTCCACCAACTTTGTCATAGAACTCTGATGGAGTAATTAAAACATTTTGAATCACAAGGGTAGATGGGCCAAGTGTTTTTCCCGAGTCAGCGAGATTCGGACCGTTGTTATTGCTCAGTAACCAACGCTTCTCAATCTGTGACCACGTAGCCGTGTAAGAATTTGCAGGCCAATGCATAACAACGGAAGAGATTGCAGTACCTGAATCTGGTGCATCACCAAATGTCCAACCCATATTCTTCGATTCTGCAATTTCGTAACCATCGTTGGTAACTTTCTCCATCAGTAAATCTGCCCGTAGAACCATTGCTGTCGGGGAGTTACGTAGTGGATCTGTTGTATAAATTGTTGACGATTGTCTCTGCGCACCTAGATCATGAAGATTCGCTGCTGAGATAAATGGACGTAATTTTGATTGCGCTCCACTATAAGCGAAAACCACCCGACCGTATTGTGACAAAAGTTCTAAATCACTAATTCTTGCACTCCGAACAGGACCTATGCGAGTTGGAATCTTTGAAGAAAATACCGCTGCCAATCGTGTGAGGCCACCCTCAACTTGTTCTATGTAAACAATATCCGCATCTTCTAGACCAATTTGTGGATGTGCCGGCGGAGTATCATCGATTTTTACAACTAAGACAGGGCCATCGACTCCTGGTGCGCCAGTGATGCTATTTACTTGGACGGCTTCGATTACTTTCACTTTTTCTGCAAGCGTCACTATGTAAGGTTTGAGAGCATAGAAAAGACTTGCACCGATAATTACTACCGACACTACTGTGATTACGATTTTTCTAAAGGACATCTTCTTCGAATTCATATGTCACTGGTAGCGGCGCTGTTCCTGCAAGTCTAAATATACGAATCACTTTGCTGCTGCGAAGATTATGCGTGCTATTTACTGCATCAACGTGCAGAGCGATCGCCACTCGGATTTTGTCAGTTAGGGCAGATAATTCAGAAAGAAGTGCTTTCTCTGCAGCCCTGGCATTGCTTTGCCTATCTGCTAATAAGAGACCAAGTGCGCCTGATAAACCACTCTCGGCTTGAGATCGATATTCCACGGTCGCTTCACGTGCTTGATATGAAGCAGCAGTAAGTAGAAGCGAAGAAGCAGGATCAGCAATTTCGCTATGCGCGATCTCTAGCGCAATTGCTGCGCGTCGTTGGAGCAATCCATCGAGATTAGCCCAGCTTGTTTCGACGCGGTGGTGCAGTCTGTCCAGACGAGTCGCTGAAAAACTCAAATACCAAAGAAAGATGAGAACGACGAGGAGAATCGCGAGTGTGGTTTTCACTTATCATCTCCATCTCGTGTCAATAAGCGATTCCATGATCTGTGATCTTTTGCAAGGCCAACGCCTTCGCTACCAACTATAGACATCTCGTAAATACTAAATATCTGCTCGGCGACCACTTCCCAGTCAAATATCTGTGCATGTTCTTTTCCTGCAAGAGCGAGTACTGCACGTTTTTGATCGTTGCGCAGTAAATCAATTATCACTTTTGCTAAATCTGTTGGATTCTCTGACTCAAAGAGTGCGCCAAATTCTCCGCCACCTAATAGTGAGTCAAAAGCTGGAATATCACTCGCAACAACGGTTGCTCCACCTGCTAGCGCTTCGGCCAAAATGATTCCAAAAGATTCACCGCCCGTATTTGGTGCTACATAAATGGCAACAGATGCCATGAAATCCGCTTTCTCTTCTTCAGAGATGCGCCCAAGAAATTGGAAATACGGGAGCAATTGCGGATCAATGCTCTTCTTTATCTCATCGCTATCTCCCGGCCCCGCAACAAAGACTCGAACATCAGGTGCGAAACGTGCAATTATCGGCAGCGCTTCCAATAGAACTGCGAGACCTTTGCGCGGTTCTTCAAAGCGACCCATAAAACCAATCGTATTTCCTTGCCATTTAGCTTGCGGAGTTCCTTTTGCATATCTCTTGGCATAAATACCGTTGGGAATTACAACGGCATCAGTCTCTAAATGCTCTGTCAAAGTTGATCGTGCAGCCTCACTCACTGCAATACGTGCATTGAGTTTTTCAATAGCAGGTTCAAGAATGGGACCAATTGCAAAGATAATCTTTTGGCGCTTCGCTGCAGCATGGAAGGTTCCTACGAGTGGACCTTCTGCCGCCCAACAAGCAAGTAGTGATAGTGATGGAATAGCTGGTTCATGTAAATGCAATAAATCAAACTCGCCTTGTGTAATCCATTGACGAACTCGAGCAAATGCAATGGGACCAAAAAGAATGCGTGCAACTGCGCCGTTGTAGGGAATAGCTATTGGCTTACCTGCGCTTACAACATAATCAGGTAGGGCATCTTCATCAATCGCCGGTGAAAGAACTGAAACAGAATGACCCGATGCAATAAGAAACTCAGCCAAATCTCGAATATGTGCCTGCACTCCCCCAGGCGTATCCCAGCTGTATGGACAGACAATTCCTATCTTGAGTTTTTTCGTCAGCATTATTCGCGTTCCTTAAAATCTCCATCAATCCAGATGCGCTGCATCATGTGCCAATCGTGTGGGTAGCGCGCAATACCTTTGGCAAATAGATCAGCGCTATTTTGCACTGTTGCTGCAACTCGTTCATTTTCAGACCCAGTCATAGCAATAGGAACCAATTCGAAATCGATATGTATTCCCGTTTCAGTATAGGAAATACCTGCATAGATAAGTGGGACTTCCGTTCGTATCGCAAGGAGAGCTGGGCCGGCGGGCATGCGAGCAGTCCCATCAAAAAAAGTAACGTCTATTCCACTTCGCGATAAATCGCGATCGGCTGCCAGAGCGACAATCCCACCTTGTCGAATTCTTTGAAGAAGTGTCGGGATCACTCGTCCATCAATAGGCAGGGATTCCATTCCGTATGCTTCTCTATACGACATAAATTTCTTGAATAGCGCTTCAGGTTTGAGGCGCTCAGCGACTGTAACAATTCGACCCCCTTTGCTACAGAAATATGCAGATGCATGATCATAATTTCCTGAATGCGCAACCGTTACAACACCACCATTATTGGATGAAATTGCATCAAGTAATAAATACTCATTAGTTGCAGTGACTGTGTCTTGAATGCGTTGCTTAGACCAATCTGGTAATCGGAAAGTGTCACACCAATATCTAGCACTTGATCTCACAGCTTTATAGAGTAATAATTCCAAATCTAATTCTGTAATATCTTTCTGCGTTCGCGCAAGGTTAGAGCGTAACCTTTGAACACTTTTACCATTTTTTTTAGTTATAAAATCAGCGAGTCGATAAGCGCTGGCGTATGCGAAGTTCTCTGGCAGCCAGCGCAAAATTCTCCAGGCTCCAAAATAGAACCAGGCAGTGATAGTTTGGATAATCATGTGGTGCTACGCCACACAATCAATATTCGTTGCAGGACAGTTATTACCCCAAGAATTGCTAGTAGCCACATTCCGCCCGCTAGAACATATGGGATTCCAAGTCCACTAAATCCAATTGCGCTCAATGCAAGAATCAATCTTTCAGTGCGCTCTGCTATTCCACCTGAGCAATCGATTCCCATGGATTCGGCTCTTGCGCGTATATAAGGAACCAACATTCCTGTTACTAAAGTAAGAAGAATTACGGGAACTAGTGGGTCATTGGCATCGATGAGAAATAGAGTCACTCCAATCAACACAGATGAATCCGTAACGCGATCGATTGTGGAATCTAAAAATCCACCCCACTTGCTGCTTCCTTGTTGTGAAATTCGAGCCATCGTTCCATCGAAGAGATCGCTCAGAGCGAAAAAGCAGATGACGAGAGTTCCCCAAAAGAAATTTCCTTTGGGATAGAAATAGAAGGAGGATGCAACAACTCCAATAGCTCCGGCCCATGTAACGCCGTTTGGAGTAATGCCAATACGCAGCGCAGTTGAAGCGATAGGCGTAATCACCTTCGTCACTGCTGGTTTCAAAATTGCGCTAATCATCGAGTCCCATCGTAGGCTGAGCGCGTGCCAACTCCTAGTTCTCGCGTGAGAGTCCATATCTATGGACACGAAAGCGCCGACCCGCAACACGTCGCTACCTACTTTGGGGCAACGCTGAGCAATGTAGTTGAACCTGAATCTGAACTCGCGATATTTGTTGTAGATCCCTCTGCTGGAATTTCGCCTGAAACTATTTCTCTATGGCAAGGACTCGATGATTTCCAAATTCCGCGCATGGTCGTTGTCACGCATTTAGAGAACCAAAGCGCAGATTTTGATGATGCTGTGATGCTTGCAACTCGTGTCTTTGAACAAATTGTTACTCCGTATCTTGTCTTACATGATGATGCAGGTTTTCCTTGCGCACTTATCTCTTTGGAGACTCTTGAGATTACCGACTACTCCCATGATGATCATCAAGTCACCATGAGTACACAAGAGCATCAAATCTTGGTGAGTGAATTTAGGCAAGAATATTTGGAACATATTGAATTATCTGGTGCTAATGCATTTGCTGCTGGATTGCTCTTCCCTGCAGTTCCTCTGTGGATTGAGAAAGATTTAGGCGTAAATATTATTCGTAACTATATTGATGAGATTGAAAAGGCACTACCAAGCAGCAGCTAAATCACTTCTTGTTTGTGAGAGCAATTGCGGCATAACTTTTGTCTTACCGATAATTGGCATAAAATTCGCATCACCGCCCCATCGTGGAACAACATGTTGATGAATATGGTCGGCAACTCCAGCGCCAGAGATCGCACCTTGATTCATTCCAAGATTGAAACCATGCGCTCCAGATACTGTGCGAATAGTTTTCATGGCGTGAGCGGTGAATGAACTCATCTCGTTTCGTTCTTCATCGCTGAGATCCGTCAGATCAGCCACATGTCGAAATGCGCATATAAGAAGGTGTCCTGGGTTATATGGATAAAGATTCATCACAGCATAAACATGTGTACCGCGCGCAACAATCAACCCATCTTCGTCACTGAGTTTTGGAATGCGGCAAAAAGGGCATTCAACATCATTGCCATCGAGTGGTCTGTTCTCACCGCGCAAATAATCTAAACGGTGTGGTGCCCACAACCGTTGCCAACCATCAGGCATACCAATGCCATCTATTTCTTGACTCATGATTAAACCTGAATTCGGTCTTGAACTGCCTTTTGAATTTCCTTGATTGCTTGAGCAATCGGAATTCCATTTTTCTGTTCTCCGTTGCGAAAACGGAATGAAACCGCTCCTGCGCTCACATCTTCTTCTCCGGCAATGACCATAAATGGAATTTTCTGCATTTGCGCATTACGCACTTTCTTCTGCATACGATCATCAGATGTATCAAGATCTACTCGAATTCCGGCAGCGCGCATCTGCTTCATCACTCCATCTAGGTAATCATTAAAGGTGTCAGCGACTGGAATACCAATGGCTTGTACTGGCGCTAACCAAGGTGGAAATGCTCCTGCATAGTGCTCTGTTAGGACACCAAAGAACCGCTCAATAGAACCAAATAGTGCGCGGTGAATCATTACCGGGCGTTGACGAGATGAATCATTTGCAACATATTCGAGTTCAAAACGTTGTGGCAATTGGAAGTCAACTTGGATAGTGGACATCTGCCATGTGCGACCAATTGCATCTTTTGCTTGAACTGAAATCTTCGGACCATAAAAGGCGGCGCCGCCTTCATCGAGTACTAATTCTAGATTTTGCTTTGTGGCTGCTCGTCGTAGTGCCTCAGTCGCCTCAACCCATTCGCTATCTTCGCCCACTGATTTTTCAGGATTGCGAGTAGAGAGTTCGAGATAGAAATCATTAAGTCCATAGTCGCGCAGAAGATTGAGTACGAAAGTAAGCAAAGAATCTAATTCATCGGGCATCTGTTCTTTTGTGCAGTAAATGTGGGCATCGTCTTGAGTAAAACCACGAGCACGAGTAATTCCATGAAGCACACCTGATTTTTCATAGCGATACACAGTGCCAAATTCGAAGAGTCGCAGCGGTAATTCGCGATATGAGCGCTGACGTGATCTGTAAATCAAATTATGAAATGGACAGTTCATTGGCTTCATGTAGTACTGCTGGCCCGCACGCTTTATCGTGCCGTCAGCATGATGTTCTTCATCCAAAATCATTGGTGGATACATACCCTCTGAGTACCAATCAAGGTGACCAGATGTTTCAAAGAGAGCCGCTTTAGTTATATGTGGTGAATACACAAACTCGTAGCCTTCATCTTCGTGACGCTTGCGAGAATAATCTTCCATCGCGCGACGAATAATTCCGCCCTTTGGATGGAAGACAGCAAGACCAGAACCGATCTCTTCAGGGAATGAAAAGAGATCAAGTTCAGTTCCTAAGCGTCTGTGATCGCGCTTTTCAGCCTCTGCTAACAATTCCAAATATGCATTGAGTTGATCTTGTGATGGCCATGCAGTTCCATAAATACGTTGCAGCATCGGATTCTTTTCGGATCCGCGCCAATACGCACCGGCACTACGCATCAACTTGAATGCAGGAATATGTTTTGTAGATGGCAGGTGCGGACCACGACAAAGATCGCTCCACACAGGTTGACCATCGCGACCTAAATTGTCATAAATTGTAAGTTCAGCTCCACCGACTTCAACGCTTGCTTCATCCCCTGCGCCAGATTTCAAACCGATAAGTTCGCACTTATAAGGCTCGGCTTTGAGCTCTACACGTGCATCTTTCTCATTTGTTATGCGACGCTTGAAACGTTGTCCCTCTTTTACAATCTTGCGCATTGCGCTTTCAATCTTCTCTAAATCATCAGGATTGAAGGGTTTCTGCGGGTCAAAGTCGTAATAAAAACCATCTGTAATCGGTGGACCTATTCCAAGTTTGGTATCTGCGAAAATACTTTGCACCGCTTGCGCCATGACGTGAGCAGTTGAGTGGCGCAAAACCGCTAAACCTTGGGGCGAAGAAATTGAAACACCAACAACTACATCGCCATCATGCAAATCAGTCCAGAGATCTTTGAGCTCTCCATTTATCGTGGCGACCACTATCTCTTTATTTTCAGCAAAGATATGGGTAGGTCGTTGCTCTGAATCAACGGATAGCGCAGCGCCATCTACGGTGATCGATATCAAAGGCATGTGCCTAACCTATCGAATGAGCGCACTTTGGCGCTTATGCCATTCCTGCGATAGATTTCGCTTCCTCGCGGACGTAGCGCAGTTGGTAGCGCGGAACCTTGCCAAGGTTCAGGTCGCCGGTTCGAACCCGGTCGTCCGCTCTGAATAAGCGCCTCTGTAGTTGATATGAATTTCATATCGATTCGGTGGCGCTCTTTCTATGGTCGGGTGGCCGAGAGGCGAGGCTCAGGACTGCAAATCCTGCTACACGGGTTCAAATCCCGTCCCGACCTCTGGTACAAAACGACACAAGAAATTGTGAGGATGCGATGGAGCTAGAGAAATCAGAACGACCATGGGGTCGTTATGAAGTTCTGCAAGAAGGCGCACACCATAAAACAAAATGCATCTGGGTTTATCCAGGAAAGCGTTTGTCATATCAACGACATCAAAAGCGCGCAGAACATTGGTTTATTGTCTCTGGAAACGCTGAAATAACTTTGAATGGTGTTGTCACAAAAAATGGTCCTGGTGATTCGATAAGTGTTGGAATTGGCGATTTGCATCGCATCGGAAATATTGGCACTGACGATGTTATTTTTATTGAAGTACAAACTGGCACATACTTTGGAGAAGATGATATTGAGCGTATAGAAGACGATTTCGGACGCTAATAGATATGAAAAATCGTGGGGTATGATTTCCCACAGCAAGGATCGTTGGCTCAGCGGTAGAGCACCACATTGACATTGTGGGGGTCACTGGTTCGATCCCAGTACGGTCCACGTAATAATTCTAAACTTCTAGAAAAACGCGCAAACGCCGAAGTGTCTCCTCCAAATACGTCGGAATCAATTCTTGATGTTCCTGATTTTTCGTTTCATAAAGATAGTTGAGCAACATCAACCGGCGATGAATGAGCAACATCTCTATGTCTGCTTTTGTATGTGCAGGTAATGGCATTACCGATTTGTAACCACTCAGAAGTGCTTCGTCTTGCTCGGGAGTGTCTAAATAATACAAAGCAGTGGCGATATCTTGAATAGGTAAACCTATTCCGCAATCATCGAAATCAAAGATAGATAGTTTGCCTTGATGCCATTTTATATTCCAGCCGTGTAAATCAGCATGAATAACTTGGGTTGTGTTCTGCGAATAAAGTGCATCGGTTCCAGCAATAATTTTCTTGAATGCAGCGTCAATCAAATCCTTTTCCTGACTATCTAATTTACTCTTATCGCTAAGCAAGAAATCTTCAGTCTCCCAAAACGGATCATCAAACATTGGAAGTTGCGCATCGGCGGGTAGGGCAAACTCCTTTGAATAAGAATGCAACAGGGCCATCGTCTGACCTAAGACATGTAACTGCTGATTAGTTGGCTCATCTCCCACCTCTTCGCCTTCGAGCCATGTGTAGAGAATGCAATTGAGTTCTCGTCCACTATCGGAGTGCGCAAGAGTCGTGATGTACTCCCCTGCTCTATTTACAACTGGATGGGCTGTTTGAATTCCATCTACATTTTCTAGGAATCTAACCCATGCCACTTCTGCTCGAATATTTTGGACGTTTCGAGGTGAATTAATGTTTATTCGAAGAGCAAAGTTTTGATAAGACGTAGTTGTCACTTTGAAAGTCGCGTTATATTCAAAATTTAGCGATTCGATACCTGATATTGCGAGGTCATAAGCCTCAAGAACTGTTGAGGCAAAAATAGTCAGCTTCGCTATCTGTTCAGATTCTGGTAAATCAAAGAATGTCTTCCCCACGAGAAGATAATAACAATAGCCATCAGGTATTCTTCCTTGAATGATTGCATTTATCCCTGGCTTCTTAGCTGGCCTTTCCCTCATTATCGCTATCGGGGCACAGAATGCATTTGTAATCAAGCAAGGTCTTACAAAGGAACACGTATTCCTTACTGTCGCTATTTGCGCCGTTTCAGATGCACTACTCATTGCATTGGGAGCCGCGGGACTTGGCAGTATCTTGCAATCTCAGCCAACACTTCTTGAGATTATCCGATGGTTTGGGGTTGCTTACCTAACATGGTTTGGAATCAAGAGCGTTCGTTCCGTTTTCCGTAACGCAGTAATCGGAACTACAACTGGTGAATCGGCCAGTGCTAAAAAAGTTGCGACGACTGTCTTGGGATTTACTTTTCTCAACCCACATGTCTACTTGGATACTGTTATCTTGCTGGGAAGTATCTCTAATCAATTCAAGGAGGATCGCTGGTTTTTTAGCCTAGGAGCGATGCTTGCAAGTCTCGTCTGGTTTACATCAATTGGCTTCGGAGCAAAAGCTGCATCGCGATATATGTCAAAGCCGATATTCTGGAAAGTTCTAGATTCAATTATTGCCTGTGTAATGTTTTCAATTGCTGGTTATCTAGCTTTTGCAACTTTATGAAATAGTTACAGCTCGACCACCTAAATACCATTCAGTGAAATAAACCTCACCGCGGACTGAAACAGTTATGCCGTGAGGACTATTGAGCATTCCTTCAAAAACATCGGGAGCAACTGAATCTGCACCAGACATTTTATTTGGCCAACCCTCTCGTGTGTTCACATTCGACGTAGGAAGAATCGCTCGAACTTGATCATCTAAATCTATGGCGAGAATCGCTCCAAAGAGATCGGTGACAAGCAAGTCATTCCCGCGCACAGCAAGAGAGGAAGGGCTCGTCATTATTGGATGAGCAACACTACGGATGAATGATCCATCTTCTTTGAAATAGAGGACCCTCTTATTACTTCTATCTGCCACAGCAATTCGATTTACTGACTCTCGCGTATCAATTGCAACACCGTGTGGGCAATCAAATTTTATTCCACTTGAAGATCCGTCGTAAGTTTCGATGGCGCCATTTGCTCTAACTACGTGGACCAAGCTCAGGCCATACCCATCACCAATCCAGATATCGCCATTAGCAGCTAATGCAATCGAAGTCGGTCTCCACTTATCTTGTTCATCAGAGCTTCGCACTGGTTGCTTGATTGTGCGCAAAATCTTTCCATCTACATTGATTTGAACAACTTGGCCCGGTGCTTGTGCGCCAGGATCACAAATCCAAATAGTGTCATCGCTGGCCACTGCAATACCGTGTGAAACGGCTACGCCAACTTCAATTCGTACATGCTTCTTCGTAGCGGGTTCCAAAATAATTAATGCTGCACCACCGGGTGCTTCGAAAACAATACGGCCATCACTAAGAACACCAATACCTGAGTGCATCCACCCTTGCTTGGAATCTCCATCAAAGAGTGTTTGCCAAATAACTGGTGAGTTCAGATCCTTCAATTCCACGACACCATCAGTTCGCCTGCTTCATATGTTGCAACAGGATGCGCAAATGGTCCTGGTTCATTTTGTTCAGCATGTACAAGATGCAGACTTGGAATAGCGTTGATAAGTTGCATGACACCTTCGCGGATTTCTACGCGTGCGACTTGTTGTCCAACGCATCCATGTATTCCGTGACCAAAACCAATATGGCCAAAAGCATCGCGAGATAAATCGAACTTGTCGGGATCGGGGAACTGACGCTCATCATGATTTGCTGCAACAGGTGAAACAGATACCGATTGTCCCGCTTTGATATGAACATCACCCAGAGTTAGGTCCTCTGTTGCGGTTCGAGGAAAAAGAGTGAGAAACATTGCACCAACGCGCATGAACTCTTCCATGCCACCGGCAATAAGTGTTGGATCGTCACGAAGTGCTTTGAGTTGCTCGGGGTTATTGAGAAGTGCTGTCATACAAGTGGTAATCATGTACGCAACTGAATCTCGACCTGAGACCATGAGAGAAAGAGTGAGTCCTTCAATTTCAGGGACTAACAGATCGCTGCGGAGTAGATCGCTGAGTACGTCTTCAGCAAGTTCGTTCTTTTTGACAGGCAATACGCGACGCAGAAATTCAACTTTCTCATCCGTCGTTGAATCCCCCACAAACAATCGTGAATATTCTTGGCGAAATTGTTCAGGAATTCCTAGAACTCGCATGTGACCAGCTGCAGATATAGGTTGAGAATAATGTTCGGTCACATCTACCGGAGTTGGTTGTGCAAGCAAATGCTTGAGTTGATTAGCAACAATCTCTTTCATATCACTCTCATAGCCACGCGCTGAGCGCACTGAATATCGATTGAGAATAGTCTTGCGAATTCTCGCGTGTTGTTCTCCATCGAGACCTAGAACATTTCCTAGATCTAGCTCGCTATCAGAACTCAAACCGTATTGTGCTTCTAGTGCCTCACCGTGATGTGCTGGCATACGCGCTGGTGTTTGGCTAAATCGTTTATCTTCTAGAACCATCTTTGCTAGTTCATATCGGTTGATAATCAAGCCTTCATGACCATCAGAATATTCAAGTGGTGTTGCAGAACCTTCTTCGCGCCAAATTGCAAATGTTGGAGACGGACACGTTGGAGTTCCATCGTTGGGAATTCTGCGCACTTCATGCATAGGACATTGTTCTTGCTTTGTAACTTCACTCATCGAACTATGCCTCCATCATTGATCTAGATTGCCGAAATTCTCGCGGCATATTCCAACCTACGATTCCAGTGGTGATTCCATTGCTAATGGTAGCCGCGACAAAGCGGTTATCGCTAGGACTTCCGTGCACAATTGTCAGAGGAATTCCGGCTTGCAAACTGCCGAGCATGAGAATCTTGTTTCCATAGATTTCAGACCAGAAGAATGGGTGAGTGGTAGGACTCGATTCTCTAGTGACAATAAATTTACCGACTGCTAATCCTTGCTCTATTGCAGATGTTTGATTCTCAAGACGTATCGCCTTATCTGTAACTGGATTATGCCAACGAGCCACATCGCCTGCCGCATATACGTGTGCTGCTGCTACGCCATTTGAGTCGCATAAAACCCCATTAGTTATATCTAATCCCGAATTAGCCAACCAATCAACATTTGGAATACAGCCAATTGCAACTACTGCAATATCACCTGTTACTGATGATCCATCTGATAGCTCGAAAGTTATTCCTGACTCTTGCTCTGTTACAGAATTTATCTCAACGCCGTACTTGGTACGTACGTCATGCTCTAAAAACAAGTCATCAATTCGAGAAGCGAAATGTCCACCTGTAAGAGGTAGCTGAGGTGCTGGCATCCGATCAATCACGGTGGCCTTGGTTCCGAAATCACTGAGAGCGGATATAACTTCGGAGCCCAGCACGCCTGCGCCAACGACCACGACGCTTTTGACTTCTGTTAGAGCATCCCGCAATCCAAGTGCATCATCGAGTGTTCGCAATACGTGGACTCGACTCATATTTTCTGTGCTCGCAAGTCTGCGAACAGATGCCCCCGTTGCAATTATCAAATCTTCAAAAGGGAGCGTTCGAGTATCTGTCTTTACTTCTCTTGATGAAACATCTAGACCTATTGCAATCTCGCCGAGAGAAAACTCAAGAGCCAATTCTGCAAATTTCTCAGACGAATCTATAGCAGTTTGACTACCTTGCCATTTTCCAGAAAGAACCTGCTTTGAAAGTGGAGGCCTGTTATATGGAAGATGTTTTTCGGCACCGACAAGAGTTATCTTTTTTGTGTATCCCTCAGCACGCAATGATTGAGCACATGTAAGACCTGCAAGCGAAGCACCAACTATCACAAGACCAGGTTCTTCGACCGACATCATTTCTACTCTTCGAGCGCAATCGCCTTTGCTGGACATAACGTTGCCGCCTTGCGCGCAAATGCAACGTATTCATCACTAGGTGTATCAGTAAGTAGTACGACCAAACCATCATCATCTTGATCAAAAATTGAACCTGCAACTAATGCACATTGGCCCGCACCGATACAGGCTTCGCGATCTACTCTGATTTTCATTTGCTCTCCTCGAATCCAAAATCTTATGAGGATATTAGTGTAAAACTCGCCTAAGGTCGCGAAAGAATTTCGCTATTTTTCGAGTAGTTGGTACATAATCACCCCATGACTCAATGGGGCACTCCAGATATGTTTTCCAATCTCGCACGAGTAATGGTGCGCACTCCTACGACAGTGGGAAAATTTGTTGAAGATGGCCATTGGCGTATGCCGGATACTGTGGCGTTGCTTGAAGAGCACAAATCATTTACGCAATTGCTCCAGTCCCTTGGCTGCACAGTAGATGTTGCAGGTTCAATAGAAGGTCTCGTTGATTCTGTTTACATGCACGATCCAATGATTATGACTCCACATGGAGCAATCCTTTTGAATATGGCAAAGCCTGTGCGCTCTACCGAGCCAGGTTTCTTTCGCAAAGATTTAGAAAAGATTGGCGTTCCAATCCTTGGAGAACTAAGTGCTTCTGCATATGCAGATGGCGGCGACAAAGTTTGGCTCGATGAGAAAACGCTACTCATTGGACATAGCTACCGCACCAACACAGCAGGTATCGAACAAATCCGCGATCTCCTTGCACCCTTTGGCGTGGATGTTCTCTCTTTTGATTTACCGCACTACGAAGGACCAGGGGCTGTTCTTCATTTGATGAGTGTTCTCTCCCCTATCGCTGGCGACAAAGCCGTTGTCTATGAGCCACTTGCTCCTGCGCGATTACTTCAATATTTAGAGTCACGTGGAATTACATGGTTTACAGTCAGTGAGAAAGAGATGCTCACACAAGGAAGTAATATCTTGGCTGTTCGCCCCAATGTTGTTGTACTTGCCGCGGGCAATCCAGAGATTGAAAGTAAGTTGAAGGCAGCGGGCGTTGAAGTACATCTCTTTGCAGGAAATAACGTTGCAGTCAAAGGCGATGGCGGTCCGACATGTATGACTGCCCCACTGCTGCGAGTTCCAAACTAAACTTTCTTATATCCCTTAGGACATACTGGTTTAGCGCCAACAATCTTTTTAGTTACTGAACCCTTTTTGCACTTGATAGCAATACTCTTTGGCGCAATCGGTTTAGCAGGTGCACTCGAAGTCGCTGCCGGTTTTTCAACGACTGGTTCGGCAGGGGCCTTTACCGCTTCTTGAGTGAGCTTAATTCGAATAGTTGGGACCGAAAAAGTAAAGTTCTTGGCCGATAGTTTCATCCAGCCATTCTTTTCAGTGAGCAAAGTCGTTGCAACATTTTGGACAGAGCCATCACCAGATGTGATTGAAATCGTTGCACTCACTGGAGCCTTAGAAAAACCATAAAGACAGCGTGCCGTATCGGATTTCATATTCAATTCATACGAACCCTTGAATTCAGCATTATCAAAACCGTTATGCGGACCAGCAACTTTATAAGTCATAAATCCATCAACGAGTTCAGGCGGACTCGGATCATAGATACTTGCATTAGTTGAAATGATTCCTATCAAGCCATTTTTTGCATCGAAGCATGCTGGCCAACGAGCAACGCGCCAATTACCGGGAGTCATACCTGTGATATCCCATCTCGAGTTCTCAACAGGTGCCGCTTTCAAGTATTTTGCGAGAGCATCTACATAACCAACATTGAAATTCGGGTCATCTGGATTTTGTGTGTAGAGATATTGCCAATTCAAGCGGTCGCCTTGGGGTCGCTCGACGGGACAATCACGACCTCCGCAATTTATAAAGGCGGCGCTCAGAGCCTTATCTGCCGCAACTTCAGAAGTTTTTAATTCTGCGTAGCTAATGGGAACTTGGATTGAATTACCTTCGATACGTATTGAATTGATTTCTGAAGTAAGAGGTTCAACAGACACGGAGGCGTCTCCCATTCGGCCAAAGAGCCATCCAGTGATTCTATTATCCATCTGCATCGTGAGTGCAACCTTTCGATTCTTAGGAAATTCACTCCTCATTGCACATTTTCCTTGTTCAATCCATGCGCAATCGAAACCTCTATCGAAGGGAGTTCCGTCTTTGGAGAACGATTCAAAAAAGTCATTTCCATCGGCCAAGGTATGAACGCGAAGCGGAATGTAATTACCTGAAAGGTACGTGAATGGGATTACCGTTGCATTGAAGGAAAATACATATGCAGTTCCTGGTTCAAATGTTCCAGGGCTGTAATCAATGTTGTAACGAATTGAAATTTGAACGCCATATAACTTTCCAGCATCGTCTTTCCATACGCTAATCGCTCCGCCTTCTGGAGTTTTAGCTTTTGCATTCGCTGGGATCTTCGGCATATCAATCTCGTGGTCAAGTGTTACTTGTTTGAGGGTTCCGCTCGAATCACCGAATTCAACGCTCTTAATACACATATCACTTGGCTTGGAACTAGCAGTACATGGTGGAACTACCAAGTTGAGCATCAACGCCTTTAGTGACGCGCAATGAGGGTCATCTACCGCTGAACAATAAAGTTGCTTACCGCTCACATTGTCTCGTCCAAAAATCTGCGAGTTATTCAAACCAAACTCAGTATCTTGAAATACAAAACTAGACATTCCTGCTACAGGTTGATTCATCTGCCATGCGGCTTGAGCAGGGGTAGCAACTGGAAGTATGAGTGCTGTAATAGTTATGAGGACAGATATCAGTCTCTTCATTTCAGTGACCTCTCCGCCATTATTGCTTAGTGATAACTATTCTCAATTCTAGGACTTTTGTCGAGTACCAACGCTCCTCTATGGCTACGCCGTCTCGTTATTTGCAGCAAATAGAGCCTTGCTACTTAGTCAGTCCTTCAATAAAGGTCAATGAGTTCTGAAAAATGAGATCTGCATCGTAATCAAGAGTTGCCACGTGGTAACTATTTGTTAGTTCAATGCGGTTCTTATTTGTTGATGAAATTCCCTTCATGACGATCTCCGTATTTGAAACCGGCAATGTGTGATCGTCAACGCTATGGAAAAGTTGAACAGGCAAAGTAATTTCGCCTAATTTCTGACGTGTTATTTTGAGCATCTTGAGAAGTTCGTGTATTCCCACAAGCGGAGTTGCGTCATATCCCCATTCTGAAATTCCTGGGCGTTTGATATCACCTGAGACCGCTTTGCGCATTTTTACAATGCGCGAAACCCCCCATGCAAGTGGCACTGAGACAAGTGGAAGATGGATCATTGGATTGACAAGGATGATTCCGCGGATTCTTGATTGATGTTTTTGTGTTACATGCAAGGTGGTTCCGCCACCCATCGATAAACCGCACATGAAAATAACATCGCATTTTTGTGATAATTCATCCAATGCCGACTCCACACAAACTGACCACTCTTGCCACTTCACTTTATTCAAATCTTCTGGCTTCGTTCCATGACCTGGTAGCAACGGGACTCTCACTGTGTAACCGCGGCCATTGAGAAATTCCGCCCAGGGCCGCATCGATGCGGGAGAGCCAGTGAAGCCATGAACAAGAATGATTCCAGTTTTCTCGTTAGCGCCATTTCCTTGGGCGGCGAAAGATTGAAGTAATCCGGCAGGTGCCCCATGTGAACTCATGGGGTAAAGGTACGCCTTACGTCATTGTCTGTTCAATCACCTACCATCAGGCAATATGAACGTTGTGCGAAATTCCAATAACAAAAAGGGTCAACACCTGAGTGCGACCACTTTTGTTGTTCTGGATCTGGAAACAACCGGTGCTTCACCAAATGCAGGTGCGGGTATCACTGAAATCGGCGCCGTGAAAGTACGCGGCGGTGAAGTGATTGGAATTTTTGAAACTTTCATCAATCCTCAAGAATCTATTCCGCCATATATAACTGCACTTACGGGCATCACTGATGAAATGGTCATGTATGCCCCGCCTATTGAAAACGCGCTACCAACACTTTTGGAATTTTTAGGCCGTGAAGATGAGTGCGTCCTGGTTGCACACAACGCACCTTTTGATTTGGGTTTCCTCAAGGCCGCTGCAAAATCTCACGAATATCCATGGCCAAAATATCAAGTGCTAGACACTGTAAAACTTGCACGCCATTTACTCACTCGAGATGAAGTCTATGACTGCAAACTTTCAACCCTTGCACAATTCTTTGATACACCTATCCAACCAACGCACCGTGCACTCGATGATGCCCATTCCACCGTTGCAGTTTTACATGGCCTCTTTGAAAGACTTGGAGGTTTTGAGGTTGACACAGTGGAAAAACTCTTTGAATTTCTTGCAGATAAGAAGAAGCGCTTACGGGAGAAAATACCGAAAGAGTTTTAGGCTGAAATCTTCTTACTCAGCTCGGCCCATTGTTTCACCAATGTGGCGCAAGCCCCGCTATCAATAGCACCAATAGCTCGTTCTATGCCGATCTTCATTCGCTCATGTAGCGAGAGTTCAAAGTTCCCCAGATAAGCAGCAATAGCAGCAGCAGCATTGAGAACCACTGCGTCGCGATGTGCTCCGCGCTCCCCCGCAAAAATTGCATTCGTAATCCGTGCATTTTCAGCACTATCTCCACCAACGAGCGCCGATGTTGGCGCACGTTCAATTCCAAAATCCAATGGATCTAATTGCTCACTCGAAATAGTATTATTCCCAATTATTAGCACTGAGGTTGTTGTAGCAAGAGTTATTTCATCTAACCCGTCATCTCCGCGAAATACAAAGCCATCGACTCCTCGATCAGCTAATACTTGTGCCATTACTAAATGCATTCGATCATTTGCAACGCCAATGGCTGCCGCTTGAGGACGTGCTGGATTTGCAAGTGGTCCCAAAATATTGAATACCGTTGGTACTCCTAACTCTTTACGAGCAGGGGCTGCAAAGCGCATCGCTGGATGAAATTTAGGCGCAAAACAAAATCCGATTCCTAACTCAGCAAAAGTCTGCTCAACACCTTTTCCATCAAGGCCAATGGTTATACCGAGTGCCTCTAGAAGGTCGGCCGAACCTGACTTAGATGAGGCTGCACGGTTTCCATGCTTGAGAACTTTCGCGCCAGCTGCCGCCGCGATTATTGCGGCCGTTGTTGAAATATTTATCGTATGTGCACCGTCGCCACCGGTTCCAACTGTGTCGACAGCTCTCTCATTTATTGATATCGGTGCACAGTGTTGATACATCTGTGCCACTAGTGCACCAACTTCATCAGAAGTTTCGCCTTTTGCTTTTAGGGCGAGTAAAAATTCTTTTGTTATTTCAATATCTGTTCGATCTTCAAGAATTTCATTCATGCACCACGAGATATCGCTAACTTCTAAATCAAGTCCGCTCTTGAGGCGATCAATATGAGTACGCCAGCTCATCTCAATAGGACTTACGCAGATGTGAGGCTTGCACCGCGCAGCAAATTCGCTGCTGTATGGGCAAGCGTGAATGGATCGATTGGATGCATTACTGATGCTTCAGCCATTGACCAGGCTGCTAGCCATGCATCTTCTTTGCGACCTGTAATCACGAGAACAGGTGGGCATTCAAAAACTTCATCTTTGAGTTGGCGGGCAATTCCCATCCCACCTTCAGGAACCGCTTCACCATCGAGAATGAAAAGATCCACTTGATTATTTGCAGTTACGCCTTTGCGATCAGTAAAAAGTCGAAGCGCTTTACCGGTGGCAAATTCGATAATTTCATGGGTAGGTAGATCGGCCGCTAATCGCGTGCCCAGGGCGCCAGAAATAGCGGCACGGACCGAGGAATCATCTGAATAAACGAGTATTCGTAATGTGGCGCCAGCACTCATGGACATGGGGTCAGTCTATTATCGAAATCTGCAAAGCGAGTGCAATCACGAGTGACCTGTTTCACCCACGGAAGAGCGAATTACCCTTCTCTTTTTGTATCTGCGAGAAGACTCCATGCACCTTTTCGGGAATAATAGGCGCATGTCATCGACCATAGCGCCAGAGGCCCACAAGATCACTCGGCCTAATGCGGTTGCTGTGGGAACGATTGTTTGGCTCTCAAGCGAACTGATGTTCTTCGCTGGTCTCTTCGCAATCTATTTCACAATTCGCGCCGTACAAGGACCACAAATTTGGTTGGAATCAACGGAATTATTAAATATTCCATTTGCAGCACTCAATACCACTGTTCTTGTTCTCTCATCTGTGACATGTCAATTTGGAGTCTTCGCCGCCGAGCGTTTTCAAAATAAGCGAACTGGCTCATTGATACAAATCAGCAAATGGGGGATGCGCGAATGGTTCTCGCTGACATTTCTTATGGGTGCTTTCTTTATCGCTGGTCAAATCTATGAGTATGCAGTTCTAGTCAGCGAAAGTTTGACCCTTTCATCAAATGCCTACGGTTCTGTTTTCTATATTGCCACTGGCTTTCACGGCCTTCACGTCACTGGTGGCCTCATCGCATTTTTAATCGTAATGATTCGCGTTGCTAAAGCACGTAGATTTACACATCAGCAGGCAACAACTGCAATTGTGGTTTCTTATTACTGGCACTTCGTCGATGTTGTGTGGATCGCTCTCTTTGCTGCGATCTATCTGATTAAGTGATCCGAGGGACGCATCGTGAAGTATCTATCTAGATATCGCAGACATAGAGCTGCTGCACCAATACTTTTACTCTTTGCCCTCTTTGCAATAGGTACAACTTTCTCTGTTGCTAGTGCAACTACTACCCCTGAACAGAGTGAGTTTTCGCGATCGACTGCAATTGAAGAAGGTCGTGAAATTTTTCTCAAAGGTTGTTCTTCGTGTCATGGTTTGAACTTAGAAGGCAGCGCTATTGCTCCATCTCTACTTGGAGTTGGCGCAGCATCAGTTGATTTTCAAGTAGGTACTGGACGTATGCCTGTAGCTGATTTGAGTGTTCAAATTATGCGCAAGCCACCGGTTTATGATGAAAAGGAAGTAGCGGCTCTCGCCGTCTACGTTGCCTCTCTCGCACCTGGACCTGAAATTCCAACGGATGCATCACTCAATTACGAACGTGATGGCAGCACAGCCGAAGGTGGCGAACTATTCCGCACAAATTGCGCGATGTGTCACAACTTTGCTGCGCAAGGTGGGGCTCTAACTCAAGGAAAATATGCACCAACACTTATGGGAGTTGAAGCAAAGTACATCGCTGAAGCGATGACTACTGGTCCTCAATCAATGCCAGTATTTAGCGATAAGACGCTGACACCTGAAGAAAAACTTTCTATCATCAAGTGGGTAAAGGCAGTAGAGGCGGAACCAGCACTCGGTGGAGCATCACTCGGTCGCGTCGGCCCTGTTACTGAAGGATTACTCGTGTGGACACTTGGAATTGGTCTACTCATCGGAGTAGCTGTTTGGCTTGCGATGAAGGCGAGATAATTACATGTCTAGTGAACTAGAGATAATCAAAGATCCTGGAGTACCGGCCCACATTCATCGTCAGGCAGATTTAGATCCAAAAGCTGAACAAAAAGCCGAGCGACAAGTAGCCATTCTCTTTGCTCTTTCCTCCGTTGGAACTCTTCTCTTTATTTATTCATACACATTTCTCTCAGAAGATCTATTCATCTTTTTTCCAATCCTCGGCACAACAAATGCAAAGCAACTTTTCTTAGGATTAGGCCTGGCCTTTGCACTCTTCTTTATCGGTGCTGGCGCGATTCACTGGGCGAAGACTCTGATGCCCGACGAAGAAGTAATTGCTATGCGACATGAAATGCGATCAGAGGATGAAGATCGTCGTGAACTTATAAAGACCGCGAAACAAGGTGCCGCTGCTGCTGCCCTTGGTCGTCGATCACTCATCAAGCGTTCACTAGGTTTATCACTTGGTTTAGTTGGATTATCACCGTTGCTACTTCTGCGCGACCTTGGCCCTCTTCCTGGAAAGAAATTAGAGACCACAAGTTGGAAAACGGGGACGCGTTTGGTAACTGATCCAGGAGATCGTCCAATCAAGCCATCTGATTTAGAAGTTGGGGCGGTCGCACAAGTTTTGCCTGCAATAAAAGAAGGTGGCCACCGAGCACTCAGCGACATTGGAAAAGATGCCGTTCTCCTTATTCGTCTGCGCCAAGAAGAATTCCAACTAGATCCAGAGCGCCTAGAAATGACTTACCAAGGCATCATCGCCTTCTCGAAGATATGTTCACACATGGGCTGCGCCGTTGCACTCTACGAGCAAACGACAAAGCACCTCCTATGCCCATGTCATCAATCAACATTTGACGTTACTCGGGCAGCAAAAGTTATCTTTGGCCCATCTGCCCGACCTCTGCCACAATTAGCAATAACAGTTGATGACGAGGGTTACCTCGTTGCTCAAAGTCCTTTCAACGAACCTGTCGGACCTAGTTACTGGGAGAGAAACTCACAATGACCGCACGCGAGCGAGTAGCAGGCACAGTCGCCAATTACGTAGACGAGCGCACTGGTGCTGCTAAATGGATGAAGAAGAATCTCAACAAAGTCTTCCCAGATCACTGGTCATTCCTACTTGGCGAGATCGCACTTTATTCTTTTATTATCTTGTTGCTCTCAGGAACTTTTCTTACATTTTGGTTTGATCCCTCCCAGCGTGAAGTTGTATACGAAGGAAGCTACGAACCACTTAATGGAATAGAGATGTCTGCTGCATATGCATCAACTCTTCATATTTCATTTGAAGTTCGCGGTGGGCTTTTGATGCGCCAGATTCACCACTGGGCTGCACTTCTATTTATGGTTGCAATCGTTGTTCACTTACTCCGTGTTTACTTCACTGGCGCTTTTCGCAAGCCTCGCGAATTCAACTGGATTATCGGTGTAGGTCTTCTCACATTGGGAATCGTTGAGGGCTTTCTTGGTTACTCGCTACCTGATGATCTTCTATCTGGCACAGGAGTACGTATCGCCCAAGCGATTATTCAGGCGTTGCCTGTTGTCGGTTCCTATCTTTCATTTTTCGCCTTTGGTGGCGAATTTCCTGGTGAAGCATTTATTCCACGTATCTATACAGTTCACGTTTTATTATTGCCAGGAATTTTCTTGGCACTAATAACAGTGCACCTCATGTTGGTCTGGTACCAGAAGCACACACAATATCCAGGCCCTGGTCGAACAGAGAAAAATGTTGTTGGCTACCCACTCTTTCCTGTGTACATGGCTAAGGCTGGCGGATTCTTCTTCATCGTCTTTGGTGTAACTGCATTCTTATCCGCTGTTGCATCTATCAATCCCGTTTGGCTCTACGGTCCTTACACACCTGGACAAGTCTCTGCCGGTTCACAACCGGACTGGTACATGGGTTGGCTCGATGGTTTAGTGCGCATGGCTCCCCCGATAGAAACGCATGCATTCGGCCACACGATTTCATGGAACATTCTTATTCCCGGATTAATAATTCCAGGAATTATGTTTACTGGTCTTGCCCTCTATCCATTTATCGAATCATGGATATCAGGAGATAAGCGCGAGCATCACATTTTGGATCGTCCTCGCAACGTTCCAAACCGCACCGCATTGGGTGCAATGGCTCTGACATTTACAATTGTTGCTCTGCTCAATGGCGGTAACGACATTATTGCAACGACATTCAACCTAACCATCAATCAAATGATGTGGTTTAGCAGAATTGGTATTTTGGTCTTGCCTCCGATCGCCTTTGTTGTAACCAAGCGACTCTGTCTCTCGTTGCAACGTGCAGACCGTGACTTAGTTCTTCATGGTCGCGAAACCGGAACTCTAATGCGCATGCCAAGTGGTGAATTTGTTGAAATTCACGAACCAATTTCTGCTGAAAAGGCATGGACACTCACTCAACACGAACAGCCAGTACCGCTAGAACTCGAAGATACTGATGCGCGCGGTGTAAGACGCCCAGGTGCCATCAAGAATAAATTACGTAATCGTATGAGTCGTGCACATGCAGTGGCTGTACCTAAGGTAAGCGCTCAAGATCTCAAAGAGATTGAGCACCACTAAGGAGTTCTAGTGAAGTGCGGCTGAGGTTGGCTTTTCGTATTCCGTAACCATGCCGATGATGCTAACGATGAGCACTGAGAAACCTATAAGAGTGAGCCACCAACCAATGAGTAAACCCATTCCTGCGACACACATACTTAGTGCAACAGGAAGTGGCCACCATGAGTGTGGGCTATAAAAACCAAGTTCACCAGCACCATCTGAAATTTCGGCAGTTACGTCATCCTCTGGAAGTATTGTGCCGATTCGACGCTGTGTGAACCACAAATAAAAGCCAACCATGCCAGCTAAGAAAGATGAGAGAAGCATTCCGGTAATTCCAAGCGGTTCGCCATCAACTTGCCAATAAATGATTGTAATGATGACGTAAAAAACCGATAAGCCACCAAACATACGCCAGTTAGTAACCACGAGTTAGTGCCCCTCAGTTTTTATATGTGGGTGGTGTAAATCAAATGCTGGACGCTCGCTGCTGATGCGTGGCATTGATAAGAAGTTATGTCGCGGTGGTGGACACGATGTAGCCCACTCTAATGATGACCCGTAGCCCCAAGGATCATCACAGTCGACAGGAGGTGAGTTACGTGTGATCCAAATATTTATCATAAATGGGATCATCGAAAATGCTAGCAAGAAGGAACCAACTGTTGAAACAGTATTCATAAATGTAAAGCCATCAGTTGGAAGATAGTCGGCGTAACGACGTGGGAATCCTTTAATACCCAACCAGTGCTGAATAAGAAATGTGAGGTGGAAGCCGAAGAATGTTGTCCAGAAGTGGATCTTTCCAAGACGTTCATTGAGCATGCGTCCTGTCATCTTTGGCCACCAGAAATAGAAACCTGCAAACATCGCAAAGACAACTGTTCCAAAGAGCACATAGTGGAAGTGCGCGACAACGAAATAAGAGGCCGAGACTGCAAAATCAAGTGGTGGTGAAGCAAGAATGATTCCTGTTAGCCCACCGAATAGAAATGTCACCAAGAAACCCATTACCCACAACATAGGTGTTTCAAAGGAGACATGACCACGCCACATTGTGCCGATCCAGTTGAAGAATTTCACACCTGTTGGAATACCAATGAGGAAAGTCATAAAGGAGAAGAAGGGAAGTAATACCTGTCCGCTTGCAAACATGTGGTGGGCCCAGACCGAGACTGAAAGTGCTGCAATTGCAATTGTCGCAGCGATCAAACCTTTATATCCAAAGATTGGTTTGCGACTAAAGACAGGAAGAATTTCTGTGGCTATTCCAAAGAATGGCAGAGCCAAAATATAAACCTCTGGGTGTCCAAAGAACCAAAATAGGTGTTGCCAGAGCATCGCGCCACCATTAGCTGGATCGAATAGATGTGAACCAAAGAGTCTGTCTGATTCCAAACCAAGAAGTGCAACAGCGAGTGGAGGAAATGCAAGAAGAACCAAGATTGATGTAAGCAGAACATTCCAAGAAAAAATCGACATTCTAAACATTGTCATGCCGGGTGCACGCATTGTGAAAATAGTTGTAATGAAATTTACGCCACCAAGAATTGTTCCGATTCCACCGATTGCTAGACCCATAACCCAAAGATCTCCACCGATGCCTGGTGAATATGTTGAGTTAGACAGTGGAGCATAAGCAGTCCAGCCAAATGATGCCGCTCCCCCGGGGCTGAGGAAACCAGCAAATGCCATAAGGCCACCGAAGAGATAGAGCCAGTACGAAAGCATGTTCAATCGAGGGAAAGCTACATCTGCTGCGCCAATTTGCAATGGCATGATCACATTGGCAAATCCAACAAAGAGTGGAGTCGCAAACATCAAAAGCATGATCGTTCCGTGCATTGTGAAAATTTGGTTGTACTGCTCATTACTCAAGAACTGCATACCTGGGCGCGCTAATTCTGAGCGAAGTACCAAAGCAAGGATTCCACCGATGAGGAACCATGCAAATGAGGTAATCAGATACAGATAGCCAATTGTTTTGTGGTCAGTGCTGGTGACGAACTTTACAAAGTTACTTCCCTTTCGCGTAGGGACCAATCCACCTGCGGCAACTGTTGGGCGTTGTGCATACGTTGTCATAGTGTCGCCGCCTTCAATGTTTCAAGATAACTCTGATACTCCGATGGGGTTACTACTTTGATTGTAAAAATCATCTGTGTGTGGTTTCTCCCGCAAAGAATGTTGCATCGACCAGGGAAGCTCCCAAGTTTATTCGCAGTGAATTCTATGTAATTTGTAACCCCTGGAAGATTTTGTATTTGGATCATAAAGGCAGGGATCCAAAATCCGTGCACAACATCATTGGCAGTAATTGTGTAACGAACGCGCTCTCCGAGAGGGACCACAAGTGTTGGTGGCTGAGCAGGAGTTCCAGTTACCTTCGCTTTAGGGCCAGCCTCAGGGTATGAAAATTGCCACGACCATTGAATTCCTTCGACACCTATTTCGTGAGCAACAGTTGATGGAGATTTCGCTGTTATCTCGTTCTGCTTCACTGCGGTGAAATAAAAGAGAACCGCAACAATAATGAAGGGAATAATTGTGTATGCAATTTCAACTGGAACGTTGTATTGAGTTTGTTTCGGAAACTCTGGTGCGCCAACTTTTTTGCGATGAAAAATAGCTGGCCAGAGGATTAAGGCCAAAGTAATAATTCCTACGACACCGGCCGCAATCCATGCGCCCTGCCATAGAGAAAGTGAGATGTCGTTGACACTCGATACATTCTCTTCAAAACCTAGACCTGAAACTTTTGAACAACCTGTCAGAGCGATAAGTGCAGGCGCCAGAAGAAGAAACCTACGAAAGCGAGTTTTCGCCTGTGGGTGCTCTTTGGACATAGGCTAAGAATAGTGGCGTATTTACGCTTACCGCCTAATCAATAGTAATCTCGCGCAGGTGGTTCGTGTCACAGGAAATTTCCAAAAAGAGAGCCCCTTGCATCCAAAAGCGCAGGGAGCACTTCTGGCTGCCTTTGATGCTGGATGGGCAGATCCACGCAAACTTTGCGCCTCTTCATCAAAAGCGCATCACCTGCGTCAAGAGGCCCTTGAATCAATTGCATTTCAACTATCTCTGCGCGCTGATGAGATAGAGATACTGGGCGAACCCCTTATGGGCCATTTCCTATCCATTGCCGGATTGGCCACATCATCTGAGACAAAGATTTTCTTCTCTGCAACATCGAGGAGTGAAGTAATAGCAACGGCTCGTGCTTTTCAACCAGTAGAACTGCCGGTCGATATTGATGGAAATATTGAGTGCTCGCCCTATGACGGCGAGGGAGTTTTATCTCTTCAAATTGCTAATGGTGAGACAGGAATAGTTTCTCAGGTTGAGAAAATCTCCAAACTTTTTCCCAGTGCGCGAATTGCCTGTGATGCAACTACAACGCCAGATGTATCACTGATGCCCGCACGATGGGATAGTGCGCTCTTCGATTCCACATCATGGTCTGGCCCAGCCGGTATTGCAGTGTTGGCTATTCGCAATTCAAAAGAATGGAAAAACCCTCTTCCGCATATCGGAATATCGCGAGTACCGCAGAGCTATTCACTACCTTTGCTTCTCTCCTCCGTTGTCGCACTTGAGGCATGGAAATCTGATCTGAGCGAAGATCTTCGATTGCGTGATTTGAATACTCAATTGCGTTTACGCATCAAAAATTCAATTACTAACTGTGATATCGCTGGAGATCTAGATTCATCACTTTCTCATATTTCTTCATTCTCATTTCTGTATTGCCACGGAGAAGAACTATTGCGCGAACTCTCCATTAGAGGCTTTGATTTAGATTCTGGGTCGGCATGTACTTCAGATGATTTAGCCCCGAGCCATGTATTGGCAGCAATGGGCTTACTTACCCACGGAAACATTCGACTCACCATTCATCGGGGCACTACCGCACAAGAAATTGATTCCCTCGCAAATGCCATTATCGAATCCGTAGCGCAGATGCGAGCCAAAAATTGAGAGAGGTAGATAGTCGCGGAAAGCGATGTCCTGCACCAATTCTTGATTGTGCGGCAGCGATCGCTGCGATTGCGCAAGGAGAATCCATTACCTTGCTCAGTGATGACCCTGCAACCCTGCCTGATCTGCTCGCCTGGGCACGTATGACTAATAATTCTGCAAAACAAACAAGCGAAGCAACTTTCCTAGTAACTAAAAAATAATTACTTTGCCCCGCCGATATGGGACGCAATCTCTGCGGCAGCACTCTCTCCGTAAGCCTCTTTGAATCGGGCAACAAATTCTTCATTAGTGAAGCGATATTCTTGAGTTCCAAGAGTTTCAATTACATAGGTTGCGATCATTGAACCTAATTGAGCACACCGTTCGTGATTCAGGCCCCATGCAAGACCTGCAATAAAGCCTGATCTAAATGAATCGCCAACTCCAGTTGGATCAATCTTTGCTCTCTCTTGTGGAACGCCAACTTCAATCGCAGAGATGCCAGAACCTTCGACCACAGCACCTTTAGAACCATGAGTGACAACCCGATATTTCACACGGGACAAAATTTGCGCATCACTCCAGCCAGTTTTTTGCATCGCTAATGCAAGTTCATACTCATTGAGAAATAGATATGTTGCGCCATCGATGAGTAACTTAATCTCATCACCATTCATTCGCGCCATCTGTTGTGATGGGTCGGCAGCAAAAGGAATTGCTTCACTGCGACACACTTCGGAGTGGCGAAGCATCGCCTCCGGGTCATCAGGTGAAATAACGACCATGTCGAATCGCCCAGTTTTTTCCATAATCGGGGCTAATTCAATATTGCGAGCCTCACTCATTGCTCCAGGAAAAAAAGAGGCGATCTGATTGAGTTGCGTATCTGTCGTTACCATAAAGCGAGATGTGTAGAGCTCTTTAGATTTCCATACATGCGCTGTATCAACACCATGGCGTACTAGCCACGCATCGTAATCTGCCCAGTCAACTCCAACTGATGCGATCAGAACAGGGTTGAGTCCAAGTACACCCATTCCATAAACAATATTTGCGGCGCAACCACCACGGCGAATATCTAAACTATCGACAAGGAATGAAAGCGAAACTTTCTCAAGGGAGCCTTCTACAAGGGAATCAGTAAATTTTCCCGAGAAAGTCATGAGATGGTCAATACCGACCGAACCTGCAACGCCTATTTTCATGAGGCGATACTAGGGTGTAACGAAGTAAAAGTTAGTTGAATGAATCGCCGCAAGCACAAGAACCTTGTGCATTGGGATTATCAATTGTGAAACCTTGCTTCTCAATTGTGTCAACGAAATCGATAGTGGCGCCAGATAGATATGGATCACTCATCTTGTCAGTAATGACTTTGACTGCACCAAATTCACGAATCACATCGCCATCCATATTGCGATCATCAAAATAGAGTTGGTACTTAAGACCAGAGCAACCACCAGGCTGAACTGCAACACGAAGATTGAGATCATCGCGACCCTCTTGAGCAAGAAGAGCGGCTACCTTTGCAGCGGCCACATCTGTGAGTGCAATTCCTGTTGTTGTGCTTGTGGTGCTTGTTGTCTCTGTTGTCATTTTTCTCCCCGTTTCAAGGCATAACTCTACCGCCATCCCCTTATCGAGGCGACACAAACACTAAATTTGAGAGAGAATAGAGACATGGCATTGAGTGACTTACTTCTCCTTGGACAAGGAAGCGACCTTGCAAGTCAACGGGGCGTCTCGTGTACTGGGGCTCTGCCAGAAGCGAGTGACCCTGACCTTGTAGAGCGAGCAAAAATTGCCCGTGCCGCTTTAGGAGATCGTGCGATTGTCCTTGGTCATCACTACCAACGCGATGAGGTTATCGAGTTCGCAGATATCACTGGTGACTCTTTCAAATTAGCGCAAGCCGCTGCTGCACAAAGTAGCGCTGAATATGTGATTTTTTGCGGCGTTCATTTCATGGCTGAAAGCGCAGACATTCTCACATCAAAGCAACAGAAAGTAATTCTTCCTGACTTAGCTGCTGGTTGCTCAATGGCAGATATGGCAACAGCAAATCAAGTCAATGAATGCTGGAAATCTTTGGAGGAAGTTGGAGTTGCCTCCATAACAATTCCAGTTACATATATGAATTCATCTGCTGCAATCAAGAGTTTTACTGGCGAACATGGCGGAACAATTTGTACTTCTTCGAATGCAGAAAAGACAATGCGTTGGGCGCTAGAACAGGGCGAGAAGATTCTCTTTTTACCAGATCAGCATCTCGGTAGAAATACTGCTGTCTTATCTCTTGGCTTCACGCTAGATGATTGCGTTCTGTGGAATCCATGGAAGCCAATGGGTGGTCTCACGCCACAAGAGATTCACCGAGCCAAAGTTATTTTATGGCGAGGCCATTGTTCGGTGCATGGTCGTTTCACTCTTCAATCAGTGAACGAGATTCGCGAGCGTGTGCAAGGAGTTCAAGTTTTGGTGCATCCTGAATGCCAACATGATGTTGTATCTGCAGCTGATGTTGTTGGGTCAACGGAAAAAATCATTCAGACAGTGAGTAACTCCCCCGCTGGCAGTAAATGGGCGATAGGAACAGAGCTCAATCTCGTCTCACGTCTTGCAAAAACGAATCCTGATAAAGAGATCTATTTTCTAGATAAAGCAGTCTGCTACTGCTCAACAATGAATCGAATCGACCTGCCGCACTTGGTCTGGGCTATGGAATCACTCGTAGCCAATCATGTGGTCAACCATATTCAGGTATCCGATGAGGTTGCGCGCTTCTCCAAACTCGCGCTAGAAAGAATGCTGGCTCTATAGTTCTCGCTATGACAAGTTCAGATAACGGTTCAGCAAAAAAAGGTCGCCCTACGCCAAAACGTAAAGAGGCTGAGTCCAAGCGCATTGTTTCCTCTCTCGCACCAGTGAAAACCAAGGAAGAGAAGAAAAAAGCAAAAGCAAATGCGCTAGCTGCTCGTCAGGCTAATCGCGTTGCATATATGCGCGGAGATGAAAACGCACTTCCTGCTCGCGATCGTGGACCTGCTCGTCGATTTGTACGCAACTATGTTGACTCACGCAGATCAATCGGTGAATATTTCTTGCCCATCATCTTCGTCGTACTTGTACTCACACTCATTCCAGTTCCAGCAGTCCAACTTGGATCTGTAGCACTGATGTATTCAGTTCTTCTTGTAGCTGTAGTTGATGGCTTCATTCTTGGTCGCAAAATCAAAAAACTGATAGCCGAAAAATTTCCAACTGAAAACTCAAAAGGACTTGGAATGTATGCATGGCTGCGATCGACTCAGATGCGCCGTTTACGCGCACCTAAGCCAATGCACAAAGTTGGAGATACGAACTTCTAGCTAAGCGCGAGGATTTGGGCTCTCGTTCTTCTTTGGATCCTTCTCTGGAAGATTTCCAAGTGCCTTATCAATTGCTTTCATTGTGTCTGCTGAAAGCTTGATTCCAGAAGCCTTTACATTCTCTTTTACTTGCTTTGGAGTAGTCGCTCCCATGATGGCACTGGAAACATTTGGATTTTGAAGAACCCATGCGATTGCCATTTGAGACATGCTAAGTCCAGCCTCTTCAGCAATTGGCTTTAGCTTCTGAACAGCGGTGAGAACTTCATCGCGCATCCAGCCAGAAATCATCCCCTTGCCACTCTTCTTATCTGTCGCACGTGATCCAGCTGGTGCTTTCTTGCCCGGCAAATATTTTCCACTCAATATTCCTTGAGCCATCGGTGACCAAACAATTTGGCCGATACCTTCTGCAATCGAAAGAGGGACTACCTCAGTCTCAATAACGCGCCATAGCGCAGAATATTGTGGCTGGCTTGAAACAAAGCGGTTGTAACCGCGCTCATCTTGAATCTTGAGTGCGTTTGAAATTTGTGCTGCATTCCATTCTGAAAAACCGATGTAGTGAACTTTTCCAGCGCGAATAAGATCATCGAATGCACTGAGAGATTCTTCTACTGGAGTTTCATAATCGAAGCGGTGCATTTGATAGAGGTCAATGTGATCGGTTTGTAAGCGCTTGAGCGATGCATTACACGATTCAATAATGTGTTTACGTGAGAGACCGCGATCGTTCTTGCCTGTTCCAGTTGGCCAGTACACCTTCGTAAATAGTTCATAGGATTCACGGCGCATACCTTTGAGTGCTTTACCAAGTACTGTCTCGGCCTTTGTTCCTGCATAAACATCTGCTGTATCAAAAGTAGTAATTCCTAAATCGTAGGCAGTCTTTACGCACTTGATTGCAGCATCGGA
Source organism: Bifidobacterium breve (assembly GCA_945898065.1). Classification (GTDB taxonomy): domain Bacteria; phylum Actinomycetota; class Actinomycetes; order Nanopelagicales; family Nanopelagicaceae; genus Planktophila. Next base: position 30,481 of record CAMDHH010000001.1, on the reverse strand, counting down.
TTCAACTTGTGAACCGTGGGTTATCCAGTTGCCATAGGAAATTTCAGAGACATACATTCCAGTACTACCCAGGCGACGATATTCCATGACTAACTCCCTCGTATGTGAACAATTTGACGCCCTGACTCTAAAGCGTGCGTGCCGTGTTGCCAAGTCCCATTGACTATGGTTTGGTTACGCCACAACTTCATAGATCGCTCTTTAGGGGAATTTCGGTGCAATTCCGAGGCTGACCCGCAACCGTAAGGCCTCTCGATATCGAGATAGCTAAGTCGGATTACCTGAAGATGATGATTGTTTTTGACAGACACCCGCCGAGGTTTGCGGGGTGTAGTCCTTACGCTAGTGACGATTTGTCACCCAAGTTTGGTTCTGCCCCTGTGAGACTCCCTTTTTATTGAGAGGCTCCACAGTAATGAGAAAATTTATGTACGTACTAACAGTTGCTACATTCTTAGCAACTTCAGTAATAACAATTCCAGCAAGTAGTGCTGCAGATAAAGGCTATAGATATTGGGGTTACTACCAGAGCGCCCCTGGAAAATCAGAATGGTCATACGCACAAACAGGTCCAACGACAATCGTTGCCGATGGCTCCGTTGAAGGGTGGGCATTCACCTTTTCTGGTGACACAGTGCCAGATGCGGCCAAACCCCGCGTTGTTCCATCATTTAGGTATCTATGCGGAAAAACAAAGGCCGTTGCTGGTAAAAAAAGAATCGGGTTAGTCATTGATTTCGGTTCTGCCTTTCTACGACCAAAAGATGAAAAAACTCCATCAATAATCAAGAACTGCATCGTCACTGATACAAAATCTATTGGCGCAGATGTTTTAGCGGCAGCAGCGAAAATTAGAGCAGAAGCTTCAGGATTGATCTGCGGAATCAATGGATATCCAGCAAAAGAGTGTGGAATTGAAGTCGATACCCCTAAAGCACTTTTGCCAAAGAAAAAATCATAACTAGATGACAGATACGCGCCACCCACTTACCTGGTGGATCTGGTCTATTGCCCTGGCTATTGGAATTGCCCGAGGAAATAATCCTTGGCTAGCGATTGCCGTAGTGGGTTGCGCGTATTTAGTTGTTCGAACATTTCGAAGCGATGCTCCCTGGTCTCGAAGTTTTGAATCAGGGCTAAAACTTGGGCTTTGGATTCTCATTATTCGCACAAGCTTTGGAATTCTCATTGGCACTCCAATTCCAGGAACGACAATTATTCGACTCCCGATACTTCCACTTCCTGATTGGATGGCCGGAATTCGAATCGGTGGCGCTGTAACGCAAGAGAGATTATTTTCAACAGCTCGTGAAGGTGTAATTCTTGCGGGGATAATCATTCTCTTCTCAGCAGCTTCTTCTCTCACAAGCCCCCATCGCCTCCTGCGTGTTCTGCCTTTCGCAATTTACCAATTTGGATTAGCGCTGGTAATTGCGACCTCACTTGTTCCACAATTTGTGAGAAGTATTTCAAGAATTAAGGATGCTCAGTATCTTCGTGGTCAGAAACTCTCCTTCAAAAAAATATTGATTCCACTTCTTGAAGAATCTCTTGCACGATCATTAGATCTTGCTGCTGCTATGGATTCACGCGGCTATGGCTCTACCCGAGTTCGCTCTCGATACCGTGCCATTTCATGGAACCCAGGTGACTCACTCGTCATCGCGGTTAGTGCACTCTCGCTTCTCTCCCCCGCACTTGCATTGCTCAGCGTCGCAACGCCATTTCTTCTGATAAAGCGCAGAGTTGCGGTGCCCCTCTCATGATTACTTTTGCCTCAGTCTCACTCATTTATCCCAATTCGACTAAAACAGTATTAGAAAACCTTTCACTCACAATAGATGAAGGCGAATTCGTTCTCGTCATTGGTCCAACAGGTTCAGGGAAATCCTCCTTATTGCGACTCATCAATGGTCTAGTTCCCCATCACACCGGTGGAATTTTGGCTGGTGATATCAGCGTTGATGGCATCTCTACCCAAACAGTAAAGCCAGGTGGTTTAGCCCATCTCATCGGAATTGTTGGTCAAAATCCTGTCAATGGTTTTGTAACAGATACCGTTGAAGAAGAGCTTGCATTTGGAATGGAATCACTCAATATCGCTCCCGATGTAATGCGCAAAAGAGTTGAAGAGATTCTAGATCTCATGAGTTTGGCTCCGCTTCGAGAACGCTCACTTGCAACACTGAGCGGTGGCGAGCAACAACGTGTAGCAATTGGCAGTGCATTGGTGATGCATCCGAAAGTTTTAGTACTTGATGAACCGACGAGTGCACTGGACCCAATTGCAGCAGAGGAAGTTCTCTCTATTTTGCACCGGCTGGTACACGATCTTGGTCTCACCGTTATTGTCGCTGAACATAGATTAGAGCGCGTAATTCAATTTGCAGATCGCATCGTACACATCGATGGTTCAGGAAATGCTCGAGTTGGAACTCCTGCTCAAATAATGAGTGATTCCGATATTGCGCCACCGATAGTTCACTTAGCGCGAGCCCTCGGCCTAGAAGATGTCGGACTCACTGTGCGTGATATGCGTCGAATGAGTGAGCAAATTCGTGGTGGAAGTTACTCCCACTCAATCGAAAAACTTGTAACCCCAAATAAAACTGTAATTGAAATTTCCGATCTATCTCTCTCTTTTTCAAGCAAGAGCGTTCTCAAAGATATTGATATAGAAATATGTGCAGGGGAAGTTATAGCGCTGATGGGTCGCAATGGCGCAGGCAAAAGTTCGCTCCTCAAAACTATTGTTGGACTCCATGAAGCCACCTCTGGAACCGTTTCGGTCTTAGGCAATAACCCACTCACAATTTCGGGTTCAAAGCGACGCGAAACTATTGGTTTTATCCCGCAGGAACCAAGTGATCTCCTTTACGGACAAAGTGTGATCATGGAGTGTCAACAGGCCGATGTTGATAATGAGATTGCAGAAGGTACGACCTTTGAACTTTTGAACGAACTCGTTCCCGGTATCTCACCACATACACATCCACGGGATTTATCGGAGGGTCAACGCTTAGCACTTGCTCTTAGCGTTGCCCTCTCTGCAAAACCTAAAGTTTTGATTTTGGATGAACCAACAAGAGGTTTGGACTATCAAGCAAAGAGCCACTTAGTAAGCACTCTCTTGCGCTATGCCAGAATTCTGGGCCGAACTGTAATTCTTGCAACGCACGATGTTGAACTCGTTGCAGAACTTGCAACTCGAGTCATATTTTTAGCTGATGGCGACTGCGTTGCTGATGGCAAAACATTGGATGTACTTCTCTCGTCCCCCGCATTTGCGCCACAAGTAGCGAAGGTTATGTCTCCGCAACCTTGGTTGACTGTAAAAGATGTCATCAACGCTTTGCAAGTGAATCAATGAAAACTTCTGCGTTAGTACGTTTTCGCCCGCGAACTTTATTCGTTCTTTCACTCACTTCGGCCGTAAGTGCATGCGGCTTTATGTGGCCATTCCTTATCAATGCAAAGTCAGTTTCTGTGGCGTCCATCTTTTTTTGGGCGGCATCAGCCTTTGCGATTGCGTTGGTCATTGTTGAAATAAGCAATGACTCCTTAGATGCAAAATCTATTGCCCTCCTTGGTGTTCTCACCGCAGCTGTTGCCGCGCTGCGTCCCCTCGGTGCAGGCGCTGTTGGTATTGAGCCGATGTGGTTTCTTCTTATTTTGAGCGCACGTGTCTTTGGTTCATCCTTTGGATTTATTTTGGGACTCACATCAATTCTTACATCTGCATTACTCACTGGCGGTATCGGCCCATGGCTTGGTTATCAATTATTTGCAGCAGGTTGGATTGGACTCTTTGCAGGTTGGTTACCAAAGAAGATTCGAAGGAAGCCTGAAATATTTATGTTGGTCCTTTACGCGATAGCAGCATCATTGATTTTCGGACTCTTGATGGATCTTCAATTTTGGCCGTGGGCACTGGGTCTGGAGACTCAACTTTCCTACATCCCCAATGGTGATATTGCTACTAATCTCAATCGATTTATTGTTTTTCATTTTGCTACTTCAATGGCCTGGGATATTCCTCGTGCAATTCTTACCAGTACGCTGATAATTCTTAGTGCCCCCGCGATACTTGGAGCACTTCGTAGAACAAAATTTAGAGCAGCATTTGTGACGCCAATTGAATTCGTAGATAGTAAAAACGCCGCTATCGAACGCGCGAAGGAACTAAAGGCGCTTTAGTAACTTCGGCAATTGAGTCGCGCCCTCGAACATCGATGATCACGTGATCGCCAATAGAGACAGAGGGCGAGAGAAGCGCTAGTGCGATTCCCTTCTTGAGTGATGGCGAAAATGTCCCACTTGTGATTTCACCAAGTACTTCGCCGGTCTGACTTTTGACACTCATATGCGCCCGTGGAATACCGCGATCAAGTGAGACGAGAGCATGCATCACACGAGGAGCGCCCTCATCTTTTTGTCCGCGCAATATCTCGCTTCCAATAAAGCTTGGCTTCTTCCAGCCAACTGCCCATGGTGCGCCACCTTCAACTGGTGAAATTTCTAAACTCAATTCGTGACCGTGAAGTGGATAGCCCATTTCTGTGCGCAATGTGTCGCGCGCTCCGAGTCCACATACTTGCCCACCCATGGGAGTAATAATTTCCACAAGGGCATCCCACACATCGGATGCGTCGCTCCATGCAGGAAGTAGTTCGTAACCAAATTCTCCGGTGTATCCAGTGCGACACAAGATCACATCCTTCTTACCAATAGTTACATGGGAAAAACTCATGTAATCAATATCGGATTTTATTCCGAGCACTGCAAGTACATCTGCAGACTTAGGGCCCTGTACCGCGATCACGGCAAATGATTCATGAAGATTTTCAACCACGATTCCTGCTGGTGCGCTCTTGGCCAAAACATCTACTACTGCGGAAGTGTTGGATGCATTGGGAACAAGAAAGAGGTCTTGCGCACTGTTTCGATAAACAATGAGGTCATCAACTACTCCACCCTGCGGCGTGCACAGCATTGTGTATTGAGCCATGCCATCTGTGATGCGACCCAGATCATTTGTAAAAGTTGCATTGAGAAATTCAAGTGCACCTACTCCGCGCACGGATGCTTTACCTAAATGAGAAACATCAAATATTCCAACCGATTCACGAACAGCGCTATGTTCGGCTAGAACGCCTGCTCCTGGATATTCAATAGGCATGAGCCAGCCACCAAAGTCAGCCATTTTGGCATTGAGGGCAAGATGCTTATCGTGGAGGGGTGAATTCTTCATTGCGCCAATCTAGCAATATGAATTCTGCTTGCCTCTCTATTAGGCTCTGCTCATGTCTAAAATTCGCCTCTCTGATGGAATCGTAAAAGATGATGTTTTAGTAATCGGTCTCGCAAGTAATCCCAAAGGCGGGATTGCTATTGAAGCCGGTGACTTATCTATAGATGCGAAGGCTCTACTTGCACTCCTTAGTGATATGGGTGCAACAGGCAAAGTTGATGAAATCGTAAAAATTCCAAGTAGCTTTGTACGAGTGCTCGTCTTTACCGGGCTTGGCGCTAAGTCAAGTGCCTATAGCCATGAAACACTTCGTCGCGCAGCAGGCGCAGCATCGCGCGCACTAGATGGAACGAAAAGTGCAACTTTTGCACTTCCAACTCCGAACCAAGAATCACTGGCAGCAATTGCCGAAGGCGCTGCACTTGGTGCATATGCCTTTACCGAATTTCGCGGTACATCAAAAAATGAACAGAAAGCACCTCTTTCAAATATAACTATTCACAGCGCTTTAGCGCCAAAGAAGGAATCAAAAGATATCGCCGAACGCGCGCAAATAATTGCACAGTACACACACCTTGTTCGAGACCTCATCAATACTCCACCAAGTCATTTGACTCCAGATTCATTTACGAAAAAGGTCAGTGCCGCTGTGAAGAGTGCAGGTGGTGCGAAAGCTCGTTTGAAAGTTACGATCTGGGATGAGAAGCAACTCAAATCACAAGGCTTCGGTGGAATCATTGGAGTTGGACAAGGTTCAGCTAATCCCCCACGTTTGATGCACATTTCTTATTCGCCGCTCAAGCCAAAGAAGAGTTATGCATTCGTTGGTAAAGGAATCACATTTGATACTGGCGGCCTCGCACTCAAACCTGCTCAAGGTATGGAGGCGATGAAATCAGATATGAGCGGTGCGGCAGCTGTATGTGCCGCTGTTCTTGCTATCGCAACGCTGAAACTTCCAATTGCAATTGATGCATGGGCGCCACTTGCCGAAAATATGGTCAGCGATAATGCAACTCGTCCAAGTGACATCATCACAATATTTGGTGGTAAAACGGTTGAAGTCCTCAATCCAGATGCAGAAGGTCGGTTAGTACTTGCTGATGCGCTAATGAAGGCCCAGAAAGTAAATCCTAAACTTGATGGGATTATCGATGTTGCAACTTTGACTGGCGCACAAGTAGTTGCACTCGGAACTCGCACTAGCGCCGCGATGACAAATAACGAAAAATTTAGAGAAGAATTTTTGAAGGCAAGTGCGCTCAGTGGCGAAGCATTCTGGCCAATGCCTCTACCTGAAGAGTTACGTGCATCACTTGATTCACCAGTTGCAGATATTGCAAACATCGGTGATCGAATGGGTGGAATGTTGGTTGCAGGTCTATTCCTCAAAGAATTCATCAGCGCCCAACTCCCATGGCTGCATTTAGATATCGCAGGTCCAGCCTTCAACGATGCAAAAGCACATGGCTACACACCAGTAGGGGGCACAGGAGTGGCAATGCGTTCACTCCTCGTTCTCGCCGAGCAGGCCGCAGTTCGGTAATCTGAGCCAAGACTGGCAGGATAGGTAAGTACCACTCGATGGTGATGGGAGTTTGATGTGTCGGTTTTCGATCTAGTAATTCTTGGCGGCGGCAGCGGCGGTTATGCATGCGCACTTCGAAGCGCACAACTTGGCCTCAGCGTCGCTCTGATCGAAGCAGATAAATTAGGTGGAACTTGTTTACACCGCGGATGTATCCCAACAAAGGCGCTACTTCACTCAGGCGAGATTGCTGATGGAGCCCGCGATGCGAGCCACTTCGGAGTCAACGCTCAATTCCTTTCCATGGATATGCCAGCAGTCAATAGTTATAAAGACGGTGTTATTTCAAAATTACATAAAGGTCTGCAAGGTCTCGTGAAGTCTCGAAACATTACATATATCGAAGGTCACGGAAAGCTCGTTGCAAAAGACACTATTGAAGTCAATGGCGAGAAGATAACTGGCAAAAACATCATTCTTGCAACAGGTTCCTATGCACGTTCATTGCCTGGTCTAGAAATTGATGGCGTAAAGATTATGACTTCAGATCACGCGACGAAGTTGGATTACGTACCGAAGAGTGTCATCGTTCTAGGCGGCGGAGTAATTGGTTCTGAATTTGCATCTGTCTGGAAATCATTTGGTAGCGATGTAACAATTATTGAGGGCCTTGCCCATCTAGTTCCACTAGAAGATGAATCTTCAAGTAAGCAATTAGAGCGCGCATTTAGAAAGCGTGGAATCAATTTTGAACTTGGAACCCGTTTCAAGTCACATGCTGTTACAGCCGATGGTGTCACTGTGACACTAGAAGATGGCAAAACATTCACCGCCGAGATTCTTCTCGTCGCCGTTGGTCGCGGCCCCGTATCGGCCAACCTTGGCTATGAGGCACAAGGCATCACTATGGATCGCGGATATGTTTTAGTCGATGATAAATGCCGCACAAATATTCCTGGAATATGGGCAGTTGGAGATTTGATCCCAACACTTCAATTAGCGCACGTTGGTTTTGCTGAAGGCATCTTGGTTGCAGAAGAGATTGCCGGACTCAACCCTCGCGCTATCAATTATGACGGTGTACCTCGCGTTACATATTCAGAGCCTGAAGTTGCATCCGTTGGACTAACGACTGCCATTGCAAAAGAGCGCGGTTACGATGTTGTTGAACTCAACTACGACTTAGCCGGAAATGGAAAGGCACAAATTTTGCGTACTGCAGGTTCAATCAAACTTGTTGCGCAAAAGGATGGACCAGTTTTGGGAATTCATATGGTCGGTGCACGAGTTGGCGAACTACTTGCTGAAGCAGAACTTATTTTCAATTGGGAAGCATCGGCTGCCGATGTTGCTCCATTGATTCACGCACACCCAACGCTTTCTGAAGCAATGGGTGAAGCACATATGGCACTCGCAGGTAAACCGCTTCATGCACACGGATAACGGGGAGAAATAACTATGACATTCTCAGTCACTATGCCAGCACTCGGCGAGAGCGTGAGTGAAGGAACTGTTACACGTTGGCTCAAAGCTGAAGGCGATCATGTCAATGTCGATGAACCACTCCTTGAAGTATCAACTGACAAAGTAGATACAGAGATTCCTTCCCCCGTTGCAGGAATCCTTACAAAAATTGTTGTTGGAATTGATCAAACTGTTGCTGTTGGCGCAGAACTTGCAATCATCGCCGATAACGCTGGAGTATCAACACCTGCACCCACTGCACCAGTTGCAGCAGCTCCCGTTGCACCTGTTGTTGCACCAACTCCACCTCCTGCAGCACCAGTTGCTGCTCCTGCTGCATCAGGATCTGGCACTGTCATCACAATGCCAGCACTTGGTGAGAGCGTGAGTGAGGGAACTGTTACACGTTGGCTAAAAAATATTGGTGACTCTGTTGCAGTTGATGAAGCACTCCTTGAAGTTTCAACAGACAAAGTGGATACAGAGATTCCATCTCCTGTTGCAGGAACTCTTCTTGCTATCGATGTAGCAGTTGATACAACTGTTCCAGTCGGTGCACGTCTGGGTCTTATCGGTGGCGCAAATGCTCCAGTTGCTGCTGCGCCAACTCCACCACCTCCTGCTCCTGTTGTTGCTGCTCCTGTTGTTGCTGCTCCAGTTGTTGTCGCGCCAGTTGTTGTCGCGCCAGTTGCTGCGGCTCCTGTAGCACAAGCGCCTATTTCACAACCGGCCGATGCTTATGTCACTCCCCTAGTTCGCAAACTTGCTAATGAACTCGGAGTAAATCTTGCAACTGTTAAGGGCACCGGCATTGGTGGTCGTATTCGTAAAGAAGATTTAGTTGCAGCAGCGCCAAAGAGTGCACCCGTTGCACAAGCAGTGGCACCTGTTGCATCAGCGCCATCTGCTGCGCGACCAGCACTTGTCGCAACATCACCACTTCGCGGAACAACTGTGACAATGTCTCGACTTCGCAAAGTTATTGCATCTCGCATGGTTGAATCACTTCAAGTAAGTGCACAACTCACAACAGTTATTGAAGTCGATGTTACAAAGATTTCTCGACTACGCGATCGCGCAAAGGCAACATTTGAAGCACGTGAGGGCGTAAAGCTTTCATACCTTCCATTCTTTGCAGTTGCAGTATGTGAAGCACTCAAGCAACATCCTGTGCTCAACTCCTCCGTTGAAGGCGATCAGATCACTTATCACGGTGCAGAACACCTTGGTGTTGCTGTAGATACCGAGCGCGGACTACTAGTTCCAGTTATTCACAATGCCGGTGATTTGAATATGGGTGGCGTTGCACGAAAGATTGCAGATCTTGCAGCTCGTACACGCGATAACAAAGTAACTCCTGATGAACTCGGTGGTGGAACATTTACGCTGACAAATACAGGAAGTCGCGGAGCACTCTTTGACACACCAATTATCAATCAACCACAAGTTGCAATCCTTGGTCTTGGTGCAGTCGTAAAGCGTCCAATGGTTGTAAAGGGCGAAGATGGCGGAGAGACAATTGCAATTCGCTCCATGGTCTACCTTGGTCTTTCATATGATCACCGCGTTGTAGATGGCGCAGATGCTGCACGTTTCCTTGTAACGCTCAAAGAGCGTCTTGAAGGTGGAGCATTCGAATCTGATTTGGGTCTCTAACTCTTCATGGCTGTCCCACAGAGAATTGCAATCACCGGTTCCTCCGGTTTGATTGGCACAGCACTCGTTGGTCATCTAAAGAGTGAAGGACATACAGTCCAGCGCCTTGTTCGCAGAGCGACAGTGTCACCAGATGAAATTCAATGGGATCCGCAAACTGGTTATGTAAATACAGATGCGCTAGCTGGAGTCGATGCTGTAATTCATTTAGCTGGCGTAGGTGTTGGCGATAAGCGTTGGACGAAAAAATACAAAAGCCAAATTCTCAATTCACGTTTACTTGGAACAACTGCAATCGCACAAGCAGTAGCAGTTGTAAAGCCTCAAGTATTTATCTCCGCTAGTGCAATTGGCTGGTATGGAGAGAGTGGAAATCGTTCAGTTGTTGAATCCGATAAGTCTGGCGATGATTTTCTAGCCGCAGTCTGTCGCGAATGGGAAAGTGCCGCAGATCTTGCTGGAAATGTTCGCACTGTAAAAATTCGTACAGGTTTGGTCCTTGATCCAACAGGTGGAGCACTCGGCCGCATGTTGCCACTGTTTAGATTCGGACTTGGTGGAAAGTTAGGTAATGGAAAGCAATGGTGGTCATGGATTACCTTGCACGATCAAATACGAGCAATTGTTTTCGCTCTAGAAAACGATATTTCTGGACCTCTCAATCTGACTTCACCCAATCCAGTAACTAATCAAGAATTTACAAGCGCACTTGCTCGAGCGCTTCATCGCCCCGCACTATTTCCTGCCCCGGCCATTGCACTCAAAATCGCATTCGGTGGCTTTTCAAGTGAAATTTTGGGCTCAAAGAAAGTAATCCCACAAGGACTACTCGATGCTGGATTTATTTTTGATTACCCTCATCTTTCAGAGGCGCTTCCGCTACTTATTGAGGATTAGTTGCGCCGCTAATCTGCCAGAAAATAGGGCACCTTGTTGTGATGGTGTGATTCGATGATCACCAATGCAATAGATATTGTCGCGAACAGCAACTTTTTGAGTAAGTGCGCGACCAACAGATTGCAAAAGTAGCGCACTTGGAATTTCGTACTTTGCTACTAATTCCCAATCTCTCGTATCACTTCCCCACACAATAGATAGATGTCTGCGGGTTTCACTCTCTGTGATTGAAAGTGGCGTAGTTGTAGAAATTAGATCCTTACCTGCAGGTGCATATGAGGAAGATATCTTTGAAATTGCCAATGAGTTCATCACTGGACCTCTACCTTGCCCATCAATAATTAGTCTTCCATTACGTGTAGTTGAGTCAACGCTATGGTACCAAGTGGTGCACCCAACTAGTGCTGGAATATCTCGAAGGTCTAATAATTGAGACGCAGTTGTTGCATCGGTTGCGACAATGATTTGACTTGCCTCAATAGAACCATTGTTAGTTTCAACAACGCTGCCTCTAATCGCCTCCACTCGATTTTCTAATCGCAAATCTTTCAGTCGAGCGCTCAGCGCTCTACTCAACTCCCCCACACCATGTCGTGGCACACCAGGTGAGCCACTCACAAAACTCTTGATAACACTCTTTCCATAAATTGCATCAACGCGTTCTGGGGATGCAAGAAATACACCCGTTAGAAATGGTTCAAGAACGCGAGAGTAAAGATTGCCTGTTCCAGCCGCCCGGAGCTCTTCTCCAAGAGATTTACTTGAATCACTCTTTGTCAGCAAGTAACGAATCAGCGCCAATTTTTCAGGCAACGTTCCTGTTGCTCTATCGAGTGCACTCCATGGCGAAACTCGAGGATCACCAAGTGTGAAGTGCGCCGTTCCCATTGCTACTTCAATAATGCGCGGAGCGGTAATGAAATCGATCTCTTTGATGACATCTAACTCTTGTAAGGCTGGGTACTTTGAGTTGATGAGTTGAAAACCTCTATCGCATAAATACCCATCGATGCGATCTGTTGCAACGCGACCGCCTGCCCTGTCACTGCTTTCAAGAACGATAACTTCTCGATTACTTTTCTCTAAATGTAGAGCTGCAGATATTCCTGCAAGGCCTGCCCCAATTACTACTACTGGTTTAGCCATGAATTGATTGTGCTCGCGCTTGGTCAACAATCTTTGCTACAAGGAGTGCATCCTGCGTAGAAACTGGCCATGCATTCTTGCCCGCTATCGCGCCTGCAACTTCTAAATAGAAATGGGCGTAATTTCCAGGCTCTGAATCAATCTCTTCAACGTGATCGCCACGATAAATAAAAGTCTTAGATTTCGATGGCAAGGTCCAGGTTCCACCTTCTGGATATTTTCCTGAACGCAGTAAATCTTCTTGTGGATCTAAGTCATTGACTACTAGTGCGCCTTTACTTCCAAGCAAGCGAATGCGCGGACCTGGCGCTCCAACGATGGCACTTGCCGATAAATAACCAACCGCTCCACCTGAATACTTGATGACGAGTACCGAATCATCGTCTGCACCACCGCGAATAGATCGAACACTCGAACTTACAAGTTCTGGAGTACCAAGCCATTGCATAGAAGTTGAGATCAGGTGAGGCTGCAGGTCAATGAGTTGTCCACCACCATCGGCTGGCGACATAGTTTCACGCCATGAAGAACTATTTACATCTGGGCGAAAACGTTCGAAACGTGAATCGAGTCTAAAAATCTCGCCAAGTACTCCACTAGCAATAACTTTCTTGATAGTAAGTGCATCACTATCCCATCGACGATTGAAGAATGTCGTGAGCGCAACATTGGCCTTCTTTGCATAATCAACAATCGCTTTAGTTTCCTCATAGGTGCGACCCATTGGCTTATCAACGACAACAGGAATACCTGCATCAATTGCAAGGTAGGCATCGTGGGCGTGAGCAACATTTGCCGAAGCAACAACTACTAAGTCCAGGCCAAGAGTGACTAACTCTTCAACAGTTGCAACTACTTTTGTTGAAGGGAAATCAGCGAGTGCATGAGATTTTCTCTCCGCATTACTTGTTTGAATGCCAACAAGATCAAAGCCGCACCCTTTGAGCAATGGCGCGTGGAAATAGCGACCTGCTAAGCCGTAGCCCGCTATCCCAACGCGCAATGCCATGTGTTACACCTTTTCGTGTTGAAGCTTTGATGGCCACCAGACCTTTGGTCCGATTGTATGCACCAAAGCAGGGACAAGAACAGAGCGAACGATGATGGTATCCAGGAGAACTCCGAAGGCAACAGCAAAACCGAGCTGCGCTAGCGGTACCAACGGAAGCGCTCCAAGGACTGCAAATGTTGCAGCAAGAACTATTCCTGCTGAAGTAATAACAGAACCAGTTACGGTGACACCTTTTGTGACGCCTGCGCGTGTACCCAACTTTATGCTCTCTTCGCGCACGCGTGTCATCAGGAAGATGTTGTAATCAATTCCCAGTGCAACAAGGAAGATGAAGACAAAGAGAGGGAAGGAATTATCCGCCCCCGCAAATCCAAATACATTATTGAACACGAGTGCGCAAACACCCAATGTTGCAAAGAATGAGAGCACAACTGTTCCTAGAAGCAGAATTGCGCTCAGAATACTTCGCAGCAACAATCCAAGAATGAGCGTAATTACAAATAAGATGATTGGAATAATTGTTTTATTATCTCGATTATTTGCAGTGCGAACATCGAAGTAAACAGCACTTGTTCCACCCACTAGTGCAGTTGCATCTGCAGCTTTAGCTAACCTGCGAATCTCTGGAACTTCATTTCCAGCCTCCACGCTATCGGGGGCTTTATCTAGCGTGAGATTTAGGATTACTTTGCCATTGACAATTTTGACAGGTGGCAATGGTTGACCTTCTATTGGAATTCCATCAAGAGTTGGATATACATCAGTTACACCAGGTGCGACCTTTACTGCTGCCGTTACTGCTGCGATTTTCTCAGCACTGACAACAACTTGAGTTGGATCACCTTGTCCACCAGGAAAATGCTTTGTTAGTAATTTTTGGCCAACAACAGATTCTGGATTACCAGTGAATGTATCAACAGTTCCAAGTCCATCAGCCTTCAATGTTGTGGAGGTGAAGGCAAAAGCAATGAGCACAACACCTGTGATTGCCCATGCCTTACGTGGGCTTCGCTCGATTGTATTTGCAATCTTTGACCAAGAACCTGACATCACATGATCATCACCATCGAATAAAGGGCGACGTGGCCAGAAGATCCAACGTCCGAAGACTAGTAAGAATGCAGGCAAGAGTGTCAAAATCGTGAACATAGAACAGACAATTCCGATAGCGCCTATTGGACCAAGGCCAGCAGTATTTGTTAGTTGACTAAAGAGCAAGATGAGAAGAGATATTGCAACTGTTGAACCAGATGCCAGGATTGGTTCCCATACTCCCTTATATGCCGCGCGCATTGCGTCGAACCTGTTGGAATGCAGATGTAGTTCTTCTCGATAGCGGGCAATAAGTAAGAGCGCATAATCCGTTGCCGCACCAATGACGAGAACCGAAAGAATTCCTTGAGACTGACCATCGACATCGATGATGTCATTTTTAGCAAGGAGATAAACAATTCCACCTGCCATAGACAAGGCAAATAAGGCTGAGAGGAGTGGAATGATCCACAAAATTGGAGAGCGATAAACGACGATAAGAATGATTGCTACAACAGCAAGTGTTGTGAGAAGCAAAGTAGAGTCAATAGATCCAAATGCGCTAAAGAGGTCTCCTAGTAATCCACCAGGTCCCGTCACGTAATGTGTGTAGCCGTTGGCTTCGGCTATCTCTTTAACATCTTCGCGCAACGCTTCAATGAGAGCAGGTAGAACTGGCTCATCGTTAGGAAGTAGTTTGGAGATGGCCTGACCATCGAGTGGAACATTTGCCAAAATTGCTTCGCCATCTTGAGATGGGAAGACAGAGACTCGCTCACCTGGTGCAAGATAATCTGAAATCTTTGCGGTGGTTCCATCGAGTGTAAGGTCTCCAACTTTGAGCATGTGAGCATTGATTGCCTCAAAAGTTGCTGGTGTTGATTTTCCTTCGAATAAAACTAGCGTTGGAAAATTGAATGAATCCTTAGTTGAAAATGTTGCAATCACATCGGCTGCTTGTGTTGCTTCAGCGCCTTTTGGTAAAAATGATGAATTATTATTTTCTTGAACTGAGGTTAGCTTTCCAAAAAGTGGACCAAATATGCCTGCGATCATGAACCAGATAATTACCACCAGCATGGCTAGGGCGAATGGTTTGCGGCTCTTTTGAACAGTAGAAATTGACACGATGAAAAACCCTCTCCAGTTGGTATGGGCGCAATCTTACCTTTAGGCTGGTCGAGTGCCTCAACCAACAACGTCGGCAACCCAAGAGATGCGCGTTATTCACGCAGGACTAGTTGAATATCACAGCGCTCTAGCCACGCAACGAGCAATTCATTCAGAAATTTCTCAGTCGACTGCTGCAAACACACTCATGCTTCTAGAACATCCATCCGTTTATACAGCAGGGCGTCGCACATTAGATAGTGAAAAACCAATGGATGGAACACCCGTAGTCGATGTAGATCGCGGCGGAAAAATTACATGGCATGGTCCCGGACAATTAGTTGGTTACCCAATCGTTCGACTCGCTAATCCACATGAACTAGTTGGTTTTGTTCGAACAATTGAAGCTGCCCTCATTAAAGTATGCAAAGAGTTTGGAATTACAACTCAATGTATTTCTAAACGATCTGGTGTTTGGGTCGTCGATAATCGCGGAGAGAGAAAGATTGCTGCAATAGGTATACGCGTTGCAAAAGGTGTAACGATGCATGGCTTTGCACTCAATGTAAATCCCGATATGAGCGCATTTGCTCAGATAATCCCCTGTGGCATCGAAGATGCTGAAGTCACCTCCTTAGCCAAGGAATTAGGCAGGGATATAAGCGTGCGTGAGGTTAGTCCCCTAGTGCAGAGCCATATGATTGACGCTCTAGGAAAGGTGAGCGCATGACATTGGCACCAGAGGGTCGCAAGCTGCTTCGCGTTGAAGCGCGCAACTCACTTGTACCTATCGAGCGCAAACCTGAATGGATAAAGACCCGCGCCAATATGGGTCCTGAATACACACGCCTTCGCGCACTCGTCAAGAGTGAAGGCCTGCACACTGTCTGCCAAGAAGCAGCGTGTCCAAATATTTTTGAATGCTGGGAAGATAAAGAAGCAACTTTTCTTATCGGTGGCGATAAGTGCACACGCCGTTGCGATTTTTGTAATATCGATACTGGAAAACCAGATGCACTCGATCGCGAAGAGCCACGCAAAGTTGGCGAATCTGTAAAGGCAATGGGGCTCAAGTACGCAACTATTACAGGCGTTACTCGCGATGATCTAGAAGATGAAGGTGCGTGGCTTTACGCCGAAACAATTCGCCAAGTTCACGAACTCAACCCAGGGTGTGGCGTTGAAATGCTCGCACCTGATTTTCATGCAAAGCCTGAATTACTCAACCAACTCTTTGATGCGCGACCTGAAGTCTTTGCTCACAACCTAGAGACAGTCCCCCGTATTTTCAAACAAATCCGTACCGGTTTCTCCTATGAAAAATCTCTTGAGGTAATCGGCATGGCTCGCGATTTTGGTTTGATAACAAAATCTAATCTGATTCTCGGCCTTGGCGAAACACATGAGGAAATTACGCAAGCATTGCAAGACCTACATAGCGCGGGCTGTGACCTCATTACTATCACTCAATACCTTCGCCCAACAATCACACACCATCCTGTCGAGCGTTGGGTAAAACCAGAAGAATTTGTTGAGCATGCGAAAGAGGCAGAAGAAATAGGTTTCCTCGGAGTTATGAGTGGTCCACTTGTGCGTTCAAGTTATCGCGCCGGAAAACTTTATAAGCAAGCAATGGAAGCTAAAGCATCACGTGGCTGATCTTGTTTATCCTCCAGTAATTGGCGTTATCAAGGCCTTCTGGAGATATCTAGGAATACAACTTCAATCATCCGGTGATACAAATATTCCTCGCAAAGGTGGCGCAATTCTTGCCATCAATCATGTGAGCTATTTAGATTTTGCCCTCGTTGGTACCGCTGCGCTTCCTGTCGATCGCTACATCCGATTTATGGCGAAGAAAGAAATCTTTGCTCACAAAATAGCGGGACCACTGATGCGCGGAATGCATCACATCAGTGTTGATCGCGAAAATGGATCTGGTTCTTTCGTTGCTGCACTTCGCGCACTCAAGGCTGGCGAAATTGTAGGAATATTTCCTGAAGGCACAACCTCAACAAGTTTTGAGATCAAAGAACTAAAATCCGGCGCCGTTCGTTTAGCGATGGGTGCTGGCGTTCCTGTTATTCCCACAATTATTTGGGGCAGCCAGCGCATTTGGACAAAGGGATTGAAGAAAGATTTACAACGTAAGAATTACACAGTCTTGGTCTCTTTTGGAACACCAATGTCCTTTCAACGCGGAGATGATGTTGACGCCGCAGAAGCAAAACTTCGTGAGAATTTGATTGCAATACTCCATGATGTTCAAGGTCGTTACCCCGATAGCCACGTGGGCCAACGCTGGGCGCCTGCTCGTCTTGGTGGTACCGCGCCTGCTCCACTAAAGTAGCGCCCATGAAGAAGCCAAAGTTCAAGTTCCCACGTTTTCAAACTTTCCGCGATGCTTACTCTGTAACTAAGAGCGTCAAGCCATGGATCGGTGCGGCACTTGTCGCAATCTTTCTCATTACATGGTCAATCGGAATTGGTGTTGGCTTTGCATTTGATCATCCTGTCTACCTCGGCTTTGTCACACTTCCTCTTGCAGTTCTTGTAACAATGTTTTATTTCACGCGCGTTGCTGGCAGTGCCGCGTATGCATCAATTGAAGGTCAGATGGGCGCTGGCGCAAGTGTTCTCATGGCAATTCGCAAGGGTTGGACAACAACTCCTGCTGTAGCAGTTGCTCGCAATCAAGATATGGTTCATCGCAGTGTTGGCCGTGCTGGAATTGTTCTCACCGGCGAAGGCGGATCAGGCATTCGTCAGATGTTGCAAGAAGAGCGTCGTAGGACTGAGCGCTTCGCACCCGGTGTTCCAATTATTGAAATTATCGTCGGTGAAGGCGAAGGGCGCGTAGAACTTCGTAAGTTGCAGAAGAAAGTTACAAAACTCAAGAAGAGTCTATCTGCGCATCAAATGCGTGAAGTCCGCTCACGTCTAAAGGCTGTCGGCGGTCTTTCATTGCCGATTCCAAAGGGACCAATGCCAACACGTGCAACGAAGGTTCGCTAACCCTTTTTCGTAGTTTTCGCTGCCTTTGCTTGTGTAATTTTGACTTTGATTGTCGGTGAAGAAAATCCAAAGCCGTAGGCACCCATTCTAAAGAAGCCTTCTTTTTCACTAATGATTGTCGTCGCCACTTGATTTGTACCGTCAGAATTGATGATTGAAATCTTCGCCCCGATAGGTGCCTTAGTAAATCCGTAAAGGCATCTGGCTACCGTTGAATTGAGAACTAGATCATACGTTCCAGCCATCAAATCACCGTTTGGCTTGAGATGTGGAGCAGCAACTTTGTAATCGAGAGTGCCTTCCTTTGCATCAAATGCTGGCGCTCCTGATGAGAAAACGCTTGCATTGGTAAAGATCAAACCCGATAAAGAGGCAGCAGTTGATGTGCATTTTGATAACTTCGCAGCAGTATCACTTCGCAATACAAGTGTTTGGAAACTCCATTGACTTGGCATAGCAGCGGCTTTATCACCGAGTAATGGCATCCACGAAAGCATCTCATCGATACCAAGATCGTCGTACTTATTGCTATGACCCTTGAGTATTGAAATCGTATCTAGTGGCGCACGTGGATTATCTCCAACATAGATACCACCACTTCTATCCTGGTCATACTTTGCAAGCATCTGCGGAGATAGCGCTGAGTTCTGAGCCCAACCATAAACAAGTGGGACCTTTACTGGTTCTGCATCAATATTGACGAGCACTGCTTTCTCATCAACTTTTGCTTTACTCACTGTGACAACAGGATTAGCTAAGCGCCCGTAGAGCCAACTAGTAAAACCTTGATTAGCTCGAAGCGTAATTCCAAATGAAAAGTTTTCAGGAAATGCTTGCGGCACTATGCAAGTATTTTTCGTTGCCATCAAACATCGTGGATCAGTGATGAATCCACTTATATATGGTGGAGGGTTTTTGCTATTTCCTGCAACTTGCTTTCCGACATATGCACGAGAATCTAGATTCGGTCCGCCACCATTGAATTGTCCACTTTCGACAGTGACTGGATATATTCCATTAGTAATCAAATCTAATTTGAATTTATCGCTGGGAGATTTGCGCGCAGCATAATAATCACTCTTGATCAGATAGAGGTCTCCCCCAGCGTGCGGTGCTTCCGCAATAGAGACAACGAGTGGATTACCACCATTGGGTAGATCCACTTCTGGACTCCCCTTGATTTTTGCATTGAAATCCTGAGTCAATTCTGGCCTTGGAACAAAGCTTGTAATAACTTTCTTGGTTTGTAAGTTTGTAGCTCTGACGCCTCTAATGCAATTCTCTTCTTTAGCGTTGCTGCACAAAGTCAGGTTAATATCGGCTACTTGCCCACTAAATTCTTTTGGGCACTCTTCTAAACTCTTGCACGGTTTCATTCCAACTATTTTTTGATTCTCGGTTTTGAAAGTTGCTAGGAAAGAAGAGAATCGAACTAAAGATCGAGTGTTATTTACTAGATAGCCCGTATACCCAGGGCCACCAGGACTTTGAACTTGGAATTGTTCATCAATAACTGTTTCGGCCTGAGCAGGTGCAAGATTGGGCGCAATCGAAAAAATAAGGCTCAATGCAATAGCTAATGGAGCAAGCCGATACTTCCCAAGATTTCTCATCCGTTGAAACTACTCCATAGAGTCCAAAACGGCGCTCTATCCAAAGTGAATTTTGAGAATGCCTACTTGCGTCGAAGTTCGCGCAATGATTTCTTCAACGCCTTACGTTCGGCCTTGGCAATGGGATCCTTCTTCGTTGGGAAAGCCCACATGAGAAGGAAAATAAATATTGGAAATACTAAAAAGCCGCTGATAGCTTGCAGAAAAAGCGCATTATTTGTCCCACCAAGCATTCTAAATCTCCATTCTTATCGGCGAATCAAAACAGTATTACTCAAACGCTCATGAACTCCGCGGCCATCATCATCATATGTAATTGCAGTTACGACAAGACAGAGAAGGACAGTGCGGATAAGCGCTTGCTTAGGTGTGATTGGACCCTTGTCACTAAATCGTACGATCCGAATTCCAACGATGCGATGTCCAGCAGATGCGCCTTGTAATGCGGAGAGAAATAGAACTTCGGTGAAGAAGAGGGCGAGCACACTAAATTCCCTATTGGAAGAGGTTCCCCCAATGCCACCCGTGAGGGCGACGACGATGGCATAAGACATCAGCCAATCCAGGGCAAGGGCTACGAATCGACGCCCCAAACTCACTCTTCTCATAGCCCTAAGCCTAATGGGCAGGTGCGGGGCGGGAATTCTTAACATAGATGTAACACACGAGTTATGCCTTTTAGCCCCACGCCTCCTACGCTTACCCCTAAGCAGAAGCGCTCAATGACGAGGCCGCTGCATCGATACGGAATTAGTATCTAATGCGAATATCAAATGCGAAATTGGGAGAAGCATGTTTAAGAATTCAGCAGAAATTTTTGCTTACATTAAGAAGGAAGATGTAAAGCTCGTCGATGTGCGCTTCACAGATCTTCCAGGAATCCAACATCACTTCAACGTACCTGTTGAGTCATTCGACGAAGCAGTCTTTACTGAAGGTCTGATGTTCGATGGTTCATCTATCCGTGGATTCCAGTCAATCAACGAATCAGATATGAAACTCTTGCCAGTTCCACAATCTGCATTCATGGATCCATATCGTAAAGAAAAAACTCTCGTCATTATTTTCTCTGTTCACAATCCAGTAGATAACACACCATATTCACGTGATCCACGTGGAGTTGTTGCAAAGGCTGTTGAGTACATGCGCTCACTAGGTTTTGCTGATCAAGCATTCTTTGCACCAGAAGCAGAGTTCTACGTTTTCGATAGCGTTCGTTTCAAGACAGGAATCAACTCAGCTGTTCATGAAATCGAATCATATGAAGGCGCTTGGAATACTGGTGTTGAATATGATGCAGATGGAACACCTAACCGTGGATATCGCACACGTGTAAAGGGCGGATACTTCCCAGTTTCTCCAACAGATCAATTCGCAGATCTTCGCGACGAAATGGTGATGCAACTTGGCAAGGTTGGATTACTTGTTGAGCGCTCACACCACGAAGTTGGAACTGCTGGTCAGATGGAAATCAATTACCGCTTCACAGACATTCTTACCGCAGGCGATGATGTAATGAAGTTCAAGTACGTCATTCGCAACACTGCATGGGAAGGCGGCAAGACTGCAACATTTATGCCAAAGCCACTCTTTGGTGATAACGGTTCAGGTATGCACGTTCACCAATCCCTATGGAAAGATGGAAAGCCACTCTTCTTCCAAGAGGGTACATACGGCGATCTATCAGATATGGCTCGTTGGTATATCGGTGGTCTTCTCAAGCACGCACCATCACTACTTGCATTTACAAACC
This sequence comes from Bifidobacterium breve, assembly GCA_945898065.1. GTDB lineage: Bacteria > Actinomycetota > Actinomycetes > Nanopelagicales > Nanopelagicaceae > Planktophila. The sequence goes on along the minus strand of CAMDHH010000001.1, from coordinate 9,004 downwards.
CAACAGTGAACTCATATCGTCGACTTGTTCCAGGATATGAAGCACCAGTAAATCTTGTCTACTCAGCACGTAACCGCTCTGCATGTATTCGTATTCCAATTACAGGATCGAATCCAAAGGCAAAGCGCATTGAGTTCCGTTGCCCAGATCCATCATCAAATCCATATCTAGCATTTGCAGCAATGCTTATGGCTGGCCTCGATGGAATCTTGAACAAGATCGAGCCACCTGCTCCAGTTGATAAGGATCTCTATGAACTAGAAGGCGCAGAGGCGGCAGCAATCCCTCAAGTTCCTGGTTCACTTGATGAAGTACTCAACAATCTAGAGAAGGACAATGAGTTCCTCACTAAAGGTGGAGTATTTGCACCAGATCTCATCGCAACATGGATTGAATTCAAGCGTAAGCAAGAAGTTGATTACGTTCGCTTGCGTCCACACCCAGCAGAGTTTGAGCTCTACTACGACATCTAAGATCCGTCGTCTTGTAACAAAACCCCGTCAGGAAACTGGCGGGGTTTTGTTTTACCCACAATAGAATCACTCCATGAAAAGAATCCCTCAATCACTTCGTGCATTTTTTGCTCAAGAAGTTGCTGGAGGGATTTTTCTTTGCGGCGCAGCGGCACTGGCATTAGTTCTTGCTAACTCCCCACTCTCAGATTCATATCTATCGTTTTCCGAGTCCTCATCACATTTCGTCAATGAATTTTTGATGGCCATATTCTTTTTCCTAGTCGGACTTGAGATCAAACGTGAGTTTATTTATGGAGAATTAAGAGATCCTAAGAAGGCCGCTCTTCCAATAATCGCTGCCCTTGGTGGCATGGCTGTTCCCGCAATTATTTGGGCACTCTTTACTTCAGGAGGTCCTGGTTGGGCAATTGCAATGCCAACAGATATTGCCCTTGCCCTTGGCGCTCTAGCGCTACTTGGTTCACGCATAGATACATCCCTAAAGATATTTCTACTTACCCTTGCTATCTCTGATGACCTATTTTCAATTATTGTTTTAGGTACCTTTTATTCATCCAGTCTTAGTTTTGTAAAGATCGCATCAACAATCGGGGCTGTCGTACTCGCCTTCCTGATTCCAACAGGTGACTCTAAAAGACTTGACCGACTTATTGCATGGATTCACCCATGGAGCGCATTTCTTATCGTTCCACTCTTCGCTCTTGTCAATATTGGAGTTGTAATAGATTTCAGTACTCTTTCAACCACTCTTACATCTCCAATCGCACTCGCTCTCATTATTGGGCGACCAGTTGGAAAACTCATTGGCATAACTTTATTTGCATGGCTTGCAATAAAACTCAAAATTGCGCATATGCCTGCATCGCTCTCATTCAAAGAAATCGCTGGCGCTGGAGCACTTGCTGGAATGGGTCTCACCGTTTCACTCTTTATTGCTGAATTAGCGCTAGATGACTCAGCCTCCCTTGATCAGGTAAGAGTTGGTCTCATAATCGGAGCAATAATTTCAGCAATTCTTGGCTTTGCAATTCTTCGAAAGTATTCAAAAGCCCAAGATTAGATTGCGCCCAATCTCATACATTTGTACATATTCTTCTAGATTACTTTATTGAGAAATTCAAATCCCCTTGCTATTGTTGCGCCAAGCCCACGATCGAAAGGCACGTAATGAACAAGCTCGTAAAAATAACTCCATTTGTAATTGCAGCTTTGCTTCTTGCAGGTTGCGCAGGACAAGACACAACCGAAACAGCTGCATCAACTGATTGCACACCTGCCGGCATGAGCACACTCGAGCCAGGCATACTCACTATTGCTACTGGAGAACCTGCATATTCACCTTGGGTTCTCAACGATGCTCCTGAAGCAGGAGAAGGATTTGAAGCAGCAGTTGCATATGCAGTTGCAAAGCAACTCGGATTTGAGAACTCAGCAGTCAAGTGGGTTCGCACAACATTCGATGGTGCAATTGCTCCAGGACCAAAGACATTCGACTTCAACATTCAGCAGTACTCAATTACAGAAGAGCGCAAAGCTGTTGTTGATTTCTCATCTGCTTACTACAAGTCAAACCAATCAATCGTCTCCTTCAAGGGAAGCAAGATTGCAAAGGTTACTGATATTGCTGGACTCAAGGCTGCTGGTGCAAAACTAGGCGCTGCAGTTGGTGCAACATCTCTTGATCTCATTGAGCAAACACTTGGCCTCAAGGCTCAGGTATTCAATGACAATGCAGCTGCAGTTGCTGCACTAAAGAATGGTCAGATTGATGGACTCGTTGTTGATCTTCCAACAGCCTTCTACCTATCTGCTGTTGAAGTTCCAAACGGACTCATTGTTGGACAATTCGAAAACAGTGACTCAATGGATAACGGTGCAGGTCTCTTGCTTGCAAAGGACAGCGCAATCACAGCATGTGTTACAGGTGCAGTTGACGCAATTCGCGATAGCGGAGAACTTCAAACAATTACTGATACCTGGCTAACAAGTGCTGCTGGCGCACCAGTACTCAGCTAATACGCGTATCTAACACATATGTCACAAGAGGTAGGGCGTGGATCTGAGAATCACTCGGATTCCACGCCCTACTCTTTTGGCGGAAGCTGGACACCAAGCGCTGTTGAATTAGAGCGACGTATTGCTCGTAAGGCTCGTGGACGTAAAAACTCACTCGTTGCAGCCGCCTCAAGTGCTCTAGTCCTTGGAACACTTGCAACAATTATTGTTACATCCCCTGGTTGGAAAAATCTCTCTGACACATTCTTCAAATGGGCTTATGGTTTTGAAGTTCTACCAAAAATTATTTTGGGCTTTGGCGCTAACGTCTTTCTCACAGTTGTCGCAGCCACATCCGTTGGGATATTAGGTCTGATTTTGGCTCTCGTGCGCACATCGCGCTCCCCCGCAATTACACCTTTTAGAATTCTTGCGACTATTTATGTAGACGTTTTCCGTGGAATCCCGATGTTACTTATTATCCTGCTCGTAGGCTTTGGTATTCCAGCACTACGTCTCAAAGGTGTAACCAATAACGTATTTATTCTCGGTATCTGCGCAGTCATCATTACCTACTCGGCCTATGTCGCCGAAGTTATTCGAAGCGGAATCTTGACTGTTCACCCAAGCCAGCGCGCAGCCGCTCGTTCTCTTGGTCTCTCTAACTTTCAGACACTTCGCTACGTTGTTTTGCCACAGGCACTTCGCCGCGTGACTCCACCGCTTCTCAACGACCTTGTCTCACTTATCAAAGACACTGGTCTTGTATCTATCTTGGGCGTTACCGATGCGATTCGAGCAGCGCAGATTGCGAGTAGTCGAAGCTTCAATTACACACCATATGTAATGGCTGCTGGAATTTTCTTACTTGTCACAATTCCACTGACTCGTTACACAGACCGCACCCTGCGCAAATCTATTGATCGACAGAATGCGCAGGGCCTTGCATGAGTATTCCTGTATTAGCCCTGGAGAAAGTGCGCAAAGCATTTGGTAGCGAAGTCGTACTCGAAGATATTTCAATCATTGTTCCAGAACACACTGCCACCGTATTTATCGGAGCATCAGGTTCTGGTAAATCAACTCTGCTTCGTTGCATCAATTTATTGGAGCAAATCGACGATGGAGTTATCCGCCTCGATGGCGCAGATATCACTGACCCATCTGTTGATCCCGATGAGATTCGCCGCAAACTCGGCATGGTTTTTCAATCTTTCAATCTATTTCCACATATGAGCGTTGTTGAAAATATTATTTTGGCCCCCATGCGCGTTCATTCTAAATCTCGCGAAGAAGCAATAAGTGAAGCACTTGAATTACTTGATCGCTTTGGGCTTCGCGAAAAGGCTGAGCAATATCCCGATCGCCTCAGTGGCGGGCAACAACAGCGCGTTGCAATTATCCGATCTCTAGCAGTTAAACCTCGCTTATTACTTCTAGATGAAATTACATCCGCGCTAGATCCTGTATTGGTCAATGAGGTTCTCAGCACTGTCCGCGATTTGAAAGAACATGGCATGACAATGCTTCTTGCAACCCATGAGATGGGCTTTGCAAAACAGGTGGCCGATGAAGTTTGTTTCCTCGAGCATGGTCGCATCTTGGAGTGGGGCAAGCCAGAAGAGATTTTAGAAAACCCCAAGAAACCACAAACGAAAGAATTCCTCAAGCGAGTCCATGAAGCGGGCCGTCTGTAGTGCTTGGCCACAACTTCGAAATAGTTGAGGGCTCCCCTGATTCGCGGGTAATTTTGCATGTTCCACACTCTGCAACATTTATCCCGCCCAACGTTCGCGCAGATATTCTTCTGACAGATTCACAGTTGAAAAGCGAACTTGATTCGATGACAGATACAAAGACCGAAGAGATAGCGCGCCTTGCAGCGGCTCAATCTTCAACACGACCATGGCTTTTTATCAATAAGTATTCGCGCCTCGTTATTGATCCTGAGCGCTTTCCAGATGATCGTGAAGTAATGAACAAAGTTGGTATGGGCGCTGTCTATCGCAAGACATCAATGGGGGAAGATCTACGTTCACCAGATTTTGTGGGCGAGAAAGAATTACTTGATAACTATTTCCATCCATATGCAAAGGCCATTACAGATCTTGTCTCGCAACGCTTGAACAGCGCTGGCAAAGTTGTGATTCTCGACATTCATTCGTATCGACCAGAACAACATGAGAATGCGATCAATCACGGGCAAAAACGTCCTGCCATGTGTATCGGTACTGACTCCTTTCACACATCGGATGCACTCAAAAGTTTAGGCATTCAATCCTTTGCACCCATCGGCGATGTCTTTGAAAATGAGCCATACGCTGGCACCTATGTACCGCTCAAGCATTACGGCGTAGATAAATTCGTTCAGGCGATGATGATGGAGACTAGGGCAGATACTTTTCTAGATGAAAAACTGGAGTTTCACGCAGGGTCAAAAACTGTTATTGAATGCCTATCGAGCCTTATCGTAGGCGCGCAACTCCTGAAGTAATTCGAATCCGACTTTTTCATACAAACGCTTAGCTGGAGCATTGGCTGCAAAGACACCGAGCCCGACTCGTGTGACTCCAAGTGAATTAAGTCTAGAGAGCATTCCTTGCATAAGTTGTGCGCCAACTCCTTTGCCGCGTGCATCCTCTGCTGTAACGATGGATGCAAACATATGGTGACCGCTTCGCCATTTAGCAACTGTTCCCAATGAAAGTAACTGCCCCTCCGCACTTCGAACACATCCCCAAAATAGCGATTCGGGATCACCAGATCGAACAGATGAATTTGGTGCATATGTGTCTATAAAGGAGTCAATCTCTGCCCCGTCATTGATTGTTTGCACCAATGGATATTGTGCATGTGGCGCAGTATCTGATGCGTAGGTATCCCAATTGCCATCGACTGAGTAGCCATCTGGCACTGGCGTCTTTGATTTACGAGTTACTGAGCACTCATCCCAATCTGGATTCCAATATGGCAGTTGTCCGAAGCCCATTCCAAAATATTTATCATCATAAATTGTTAGTGACAGATTGCCATCACTTCGCGCCGCCTGCGTAAAGAGATGGGCAGGGCAATAGAGATCAAAGAGTTCTGCCACCTTTGGGTCATAGTTTGCCCATTGCTGAGCAACCTCAAAACTATCGCTAAATTCGTAACTCACTCATCAATCCAAAAAGAAATCCAACAAGAAATCTTTAGTTCCAGGAACAACTGAGTACTTGTCGAGATCAGTGATTCCCTCTGATGCAAGTACTTCGTCATCAACAAAGAAATTACCTGTGCAATCAGCTGCTGGGCGATTCAAAATTATGTATGCCGCATCTGCCAAAATTTCAGGAGTTCTACATGCTGCAGTATCAACACCTGGAATCATTGCAAGGGCTGCTGTATCAATTGCAGTACGTGGCCAGAGTGCATTGACACCAATACCATCGCGCTTGAACTCCGCCGACATTCCAAGGACGCACATACTCATGCCGTACTTAGCCATTGTGTATGCAACGTGATTCTTGAACCAGACAGGTTTCATTGAAAGTGGTGGTGAGAGATTGAGAATGTGCGGGTTACGACCGTCAGCAGCAGACTTCTTCAAGTGTGGAATAACTGCTTGAGATGTAAGAAATGTTCCACGCACATTGACATCAAACATGAGGTCAAAGCGCTTTGCAGGAGTCGCCTCTGTCTTGGTCAAATTGATAGCGCTGGCATTGTTGATCAAGATATCGATGCCGCCAAATTCTTGGGCTGCTTGTGCAACTGCTGCCTCAATTTGATTCTCGTCACGCAGATCGCATTGAATAGGAAGGGCTTTACCACCTGCTGCCTTTATCTCTTCAGCTGCTGAATAAATAGTTCCTGGCAACTTTGGATTTACTTCTGCAGTCTTTGCAGCAATTGCAATCGATGCACCATCGCGGGCTGCGCGAAGTGCGATTGCTAAACCAATGCCACGAGAGCCACCGGTGACAAAAATTCTCTTACCTGATAGATCTCCAGTGATACTCATTTGCTACCTTTCTTGGCCATAAAGTTCATAAATGCTTCCATCGCTTCCTCAGATTGCAAAGCCATAGAAAATAGTTGGAACTCCGCGCGCATTACCGCGGCAACTGAATCGTGTTGGCGCGCTTTGAGTAGCGCTTTCGTATTGATAATTGACTGAGGTGGTTGAGCTGCAATCTGCTGTGCAATCTTCATCGCTTCTGAATGTGCATCGGTAGCAATAGTTGCAACGAGTCCCATCTCTTTCGCTTCATCAGCTCCAAATGCTTCACCGGTGAAAAATATCTTTGCTGCTCTTTGATATCCCACTAATTGCGGAAATAGATAACTTGATCCAGCCTCTGGAACCAATCCCAGAGATGTAAATGGCATTGAGAAACTAGCAGTTGGGGATGCAACTACGACATCGCAATGTAAGAGCATCGTTGTTCCAACACCAACAGCGTGACCTTTGACGGCGGCAAGGAGTGGCTTTGGAAAATTGAGTAGCGCTCCCAAGAAGTCAGCGACATCTGAATCTTCATTCGTTGGAGGATTTTCCATGAAATCCTTGATGTCATTACCTGCTGTGAAGTGATCTCCCTCTGATGAGATAACTACGCATCGCACTCCAAAATCGCCCGCGGCATCATTCAAGCCCTTTGCGAGCTCGGCATACATTGCGCGCGTGAGCGCATTCCTCTTTGCAGGGCGGTTGATGGAGAGTGCTAGCACTCCCTCATTCTTCAAAACTAAAATTTCGCTCATATACAGAGTGTAGCGGGGTCTTTTACTAGACAATGGGCTCCTACTGCTAAGGGCATACCCTAGAGAGGTAATCAAATGGCGCGTGACATCACAACTATGACCCGCGACCTATCACCATTTGAAAAACGTGTATTAGAGCTAGTATGCGAGGGTAAGTCCAATTCTGCAATTGCAACGGCGACTGTCCATACTGGAAAAGTAATTGAAAATACTGTCAGCCGAAGTGCACAAGTATTTGGAATCAAATCCGATACTGACACAAATTTGCGCGTTTTATTAGCACTTGCTTTTAGATCACATTACGGTGATCAAGCATTCGATAAGTTGCACGAAGAATGCATGCAGCACGAAATAGATGCCGATGGTCGTTCGTACTGCAATGGCGTGATACACCACGAGGACACGAAGATTTAACCCTCAACTCTCCCTGAGGGGATAGGGGAAACCCCCGACTGCCAGCAGTGGCAACCGGGGGCTTTTTAATTCCTAGATATTAGCTCTGTAATTTTCCAGAGATAAAATCTTCAGTCTTTACATGTGCCTGCTCATCTGTGTACTGAACAGGTGGAGTCTTCATAAAGTAACTAGAAGGTGAAAGAAGTGGTCCACCGATCTTGCGATCAAGGCCAATCTTTGCACAACGTAGCGCATCGATAATTACACCTGCAGAGTTTGGTGAATCCCATACTTCTAGCTTGTACTCCAAGCTCAATGGAACATCGCCAAATGCACGGCCCTCAAGACGAACGTATGCCCACTTGCGATCATCGAGCCATGGAATGTAATCCGATGGTCCGATGTGAACATTTTTGTCGCCCAAGTCGTGATTGAGTTGAGATGTAACCGAGTTAGTCTTTGAAATCTTCTTTGATTCAAGACGATCACGCTCGAGCATGTTCTTGAAGTCCATATTTCCACCAACATTGAGTTGGTAGGTGCGATCTAGGTGAACGCCACGATCTTGGAATAACTTAGCCATGATGCGGTGAGTGATTGTCGCACCAACTTGGCTCTTAATGTCATCTCCAACAATTGGAAGTCCAGCCTTTGTAAATTTATCTGCCCATACTGGATCAGATGCGATAAATACTGGGAGTGCGTTGACGAAAGCACAACCTGCATCAATTGCGCACTGCGCGTAGAACTTTGCTGCTACTTCAGAGCCCACAGGCAAATAACAAATAAGTACATCTACTTGCTCTTCCTTCAGGACCGCAACTACATCGACTGCTTGCGCATCTGATTCCTTGATTGTTTCGCGATAGTACTTTCCAAGACCATCATGTGTAACACCGCGTAGTACGGGCACACCAGTCTTAGCAACATCGCTAAATTTGATTGTGTTGTTTTCACTCGCCCACATTGCATCAGCTAGATCGAGTCCAACTTTCTTAGCATCGACATCAAAGGCTGCAACGAACTTGACGCTAGAGATGTGATATCCCCCAACAACAGCGTGCATAAGGCCTGGGATCTCTTGATCAATGGCAGCATCCTTGTAATAGGTAACTCCCTGTACTAATGAGTTAGCGCAGTTTCCAACGCCAACAATTGCGACACGGATGTCACCTTTACCTGTTGTGATATTCACTCTATTTCCTCTCGGTTTTGATCATGTCTTCAAGCCAGGCGATTTCTCGTTCAGCTGATTCCAACGAGTGACGTCGCCACTCTTCTAGATATCGATCGATTCCCACTGGTGATTTCTCGAGTTCACCACGTAGGAGTTCTGCTTTCTCCTTGAGGCGACGATGACGTCCCTCAAGAATTCTCACTCTATTTTTTGT